>CAWVZQ010000103.1:0-8867 GCA_963934405.1 uncultured Opitutales bacterium
GCGTGTCAACTTCCTGCAGAACGTGAAGTCCGGCGTGAATCTCCTGCATGATCGCCCGAGTTTCGATTCCTTCGGCGGTAATATCACTATCGGGAAGTTGAAGTAGGGCTTGCCCCGCGATCACCAGTCCTTGAGCCTCGGCCATTTCGGGACGGGTGTTGATTGTAGTTGAAATCCATTGACGAAATGGCTGCTAGACGATTGATTCTAGTGCTTGGTCTTCCACTTTTGATCCTTGCCCGCTATCCGTTGTTCGTGGTTCGCTCGATTCATAAGGATGCACGCTAACCGAAATTTCGATCCATTAGTCGCTTTTCCTCTTCGAGGGGGACTGAGGCTAAGCCTTGCTATTTTTGGCTTAAGTTTTCTGCAGGCATATGGCGAGGTGGGGAATTATTCCCTATACGTGGATGAGAATCGATCCCTTTGGACGATGGGCGACAATGATAACGGCCAACTGGGCGACGGAAGCCTCACCGACCGTAACCAACCTTATCAAATCTCCACGGGCGGAGGCGTTGTCGATTTTGCCCATGGGATGGACCACTCCCTTTATGTTCAAGACGACGGATCCTTGTGGGCAATAGGCGACAATGCCTATGGTCAATTGGGAGTTGGCGACTTGATCGATCGCAACCAATCCGTCAAAATCGTTGACGCCAACGTGACGGCGGTGGCAACAGGCATGCAACACAGTGTTTTCCTGAAGAGAGATGGTTCCGTTTGGACCATGGGGAGAAACGATTATGGACAATTGGGCAATGGGAACGGGTTGCAGCAGACGGCCCCTCAAAATATAGTTGTCGCGGGGGTCGTTTCCATCGCCGCGGGTGGTCATCACACTTGCTACGTAAAGTTGGATGGATCGCTTTGGACGGTGGGACTGAATGCCAACGGTCAATTGGGAAATGGTTTCACCAACAATTTGATCGCTCCGGTGCCTATCGAGTTTTCCGGAGTGTCCGTAGTTGCGGCTGGAGAAAGCCATAGCCTTTACCTAAAGAGGGATGGTTCCCTATGGGCGATGGGTTACAATGCACACGGCCAACTGGGAGACGACACCACCACAGACAGAATCACTAGCTTCAAGGTCGTCGACGCCAACGTTACTGCGGTGACGGCAGGAGCCAAGCACTCCTTCTATCTGGATGCGAACGGTTCCCTTTGGGGGGCGGGTTCCAATGCCTACGGTCAATTGGGGGACGGAACGACTTTGGATCGGAACGTCAGTTTTGTGGAGATCGTCGAGGCCAATGTGACGGGGGTGGCGACAGGATCCGAGCACTCCTTCTATTTGGATGCGAACGGTTCCCTCCGGGCAATGGGCCTGAATTCGGATGGACAGCTCGGGCTCGGGGACTATGCCAATCGCACTTCACCAGTGGAGGTAGTGGCTTCCGGCGCCTATCGTTTATCCACTCATGGTGTATTGGAGGGACACGGATCCAGCTTCAGCCTGTACGCGGATGTCAATGCCTCCCTATGGGGTATGGGGCAAAATGACAATGGCGAGCTGGGATTGTCGGGCTTGGCCGATCGTAATGTTTCTTCGCAAATCGAGTCTTCGTCCGTGAGATCGTTCTCAGAGGGAGCCGACTACAGCCTTTTCGTCAAGACGGACGGTTCCCTGTGGGGCATGGGCTACAACGCCAACGGGCAACTAGGGGACGGTACAGTTTTGGATCGCAATGTCCCGGTTCAAATTCGCTCGTCGGGGGTCACCGAGGTTTCGGCGAGCGGAAGCAACCGATTCAGCCTATTCCTGGAGGACAATGGCTCGCTTTGGGGCATGGGGCTCAACCACAATGGCGAACTGGGGCTTGGTGACACGGTCCAACGGTTGACGCCCACTCACATAATTGACACCGTGATTAGCTTTGCGGCGGGGTATGACCATGCCTTGTTCGTGAAAGGGGACGGTTCTCTCTGGGGCATGGGGTCGAATGCCTACGGTCAGCTCGGGGACGGAAATACGACCGATCGGAGTTCGCCCATACAAATCGTGGACGCAAACGTCAGGGCAGTAGCTGCGGGTGATGGGCATAGCTTGTTCCTCAAAAGGGATGGTTCGCTCTGGACCATCGGGCGCAACGATTACGGGCAGCTGGGCGACGGTAATCTTACAAGCAGGGCTACCTCGGCGTCAGTCTATCCTTTCAAAGTAATTGCCATTACAGCCAGTGCCCACCACAGTCTTTTCATAAAAAGCGATGGTTCCCTTTGGGCGATGGGACAAAACGATTCGGGGCAATTGGGCTTTGGGGATACGACAGACCGAGTTTATCCCACAAAGGCCGTTAGTGCAAGCGTGACCGCCGTTTCCTCAAGTCCGTCTCACACGCTGATACTGAAAACCAATTCCCTTTGGGCGACCGGATTGAATGCCGACGGGCAGTTGGGGTTGGGCAACTTTACGTCCCGGACTGGTTTCTACATGGTTGAATCGTCGGGTGTCGGGGCGATTTCCGGCGTGACTACCCAGGGTGGAGATCCACCTGTTTTCACTTCCTTTGAAGCTGTGAAAACAGTGCCGCCGGTCGAGAAGGTCGAAAATGACGGCACTTCCGTCGCCGCCACGGTCGCTGCCTATGACCCCGAAGGACATCCGATAAGCTATTCCATTTCAGGTGGAGTGGATGCCGATCTTTTTGAAGTTAATGCTACGGGTACGATCGAGGTAAGCCTTGACTCCGGCGAGGAGGTAAACGCCAGCGTCGGCTTGCTGCAGTTCAAGCTTTATCCCGATTACGAGCATCCCGACGATTCCGACTCGAATAATACTTACAATGTGATCGTGCGAGCCAGTGACGGAAACAAGTCCACCGACCAAGAGTTTACGGTTAAGGTAACTGACTCGAACACGAGTGCGATGGATGACTCGGACGAGAGTTCCCTGACCTTCACTAACGCAGGAGCTTCTGGACGTTCTGGACCCACTCAGAGTCAAGTGGATGCAAACTACACTGGCACGGCTCTTCAAGGTGCCGTGTCTGTCAACACTCAAGGCATTCAAGAGTGGACGGTTCCGCACAAGGCGTTGTACAGGATCGAGGCATTGGGGGCAAAAGGTGGATCGCAGGTATCCTTCAGCGGAGGACTAGGTGCTCGGGCGGTTGGTGTTTTCGATTTGAACGTTTCCACGAGACTAAGGATTCTTGCTGGACAAGAAGGTGTGGATGCTTCCGGAGTCGGAACCGGAGGGGGGGGAGGGAGTTTTGTTACTTATGCCGATAATGTTCCTTTGTTGGTTGCGGGCGGCGGCGGTGGCTCGGTGAGTGACCAAGCCGGCGGAGATGCCAGTCTAAATGAACAATCTGGACCGTGGAATATACATGGCACGGCCCCGTTGAAGGGGGGAGGAAACGTCAACGGCGGTGGCGGCTTGGAAAATGGTGCCTCAGATGGGTTTTATGGAGGACGCTCTTTTGTGTTTTCCGGACTAGGTGGTGATGCGCCAGTAGGCCAAGCCGACGGAGGTTTTGGCGGAGGCGGAGCAGCGGCCTTGGATTACGGCGGTGGCGGTGGCGGTTATTCCGGAGGCAATGGGGGGGCTACTTTTACTAGTAGCTTCGCCGGGCAAGGCGGCGGTTCCTACAACGGGGACGCCAAAGGATTTTTAGTTGCCGGATATAGCGATGGCAATGGATCAGTCCTAATTACTTTGGTAAAATCACTGAATGCCATTCCACGAGATATTTCCCTAGGCACCCTGTACATCGATGAAAACGCGACCGTGAGTACGATCGTGGGTGACCTCAATGCCACTGACGACGACGTAAACGCCACTTTGGCTTTCTCCTTGGTCGACGGCAACGGGTCCACCCACAACTCCCTTTTTAATATCGATGCCAACGGTACGCTGAGCACGGCGGCAGCCTTGGACTATGAAGTGAACGCCACTTTGAGTATCCGCATCCGCGTAACCGATGACCACAATGCGATATACGAAGAATCTTTTGACCTCAATGTGACGGACATGGACGAAGAAGCTCCCGTGATCAACCTCTATCCCAGTGAAACCAACAGCAACCTAAGCGCTACTTTCGAGGCAAATGCGAGCTTTACCGACCCGGGAGCCGTTGTCACGGACAATGTCGATTCCAACGTGACTATTTACGGTGTCGGCAATTTACTGGCAAGCGTTCCCGGGACCTATGTCCTGAATTATGACCTGAACGACACGGCGGGCAACTCGGCTATTCGGTTGACTCGAACGGTGACCGTTGTGGATACGACTCCACCCGTGATCACCTTGAACGGTGACCCCAACCTGTCCCACGAGGCAGGTCCCGAGTATGTTGACGCCAATGCCACTTGGACCGACATCGTCGATGGGAACGGCACCGTGACAGCCACTGGTGAAGTGAACGCGAGCAAGTTGGGTACTTACGTTTTGAATTATGCCCGGACAGATAATGCAGGAAACGTCGCCCTCGACGTCAATCGAACGGTGACGGTGGTCGATACGCAAATCCCTGTGATCACTATCTTGGGAGATGCCAATGCATCGCACGAGGCGGGCTTTGTTTATTTGGACGCAAATGCGACTTGGACAGACAATCTCGATGGTAACGGAACTGTCGACATCAATTCTACACAGGGCGGAGTTAATCCGTATCGCCCCGATGTTTACTACATAACCTACTCACTGATAGACTCTTCGGGGAACGTGGCGAAATTGAAGACGCGCAAAATTACGGTTGCGGACACTATCGCACCAGTGATTGCTCTAGAGGGGAACGCTACCTATTCGCAAGAGGCGGGCGAAATTTTCGTCGATCCAGGGGCCTTTGTCTCCGATATAATGGACGGCAATGGAACGCTGGTGGACAATGTCACGGTATTGGTGAATGTCCCAGATGACTATAAATTGACCTACTCGAAGACTGACGACTCAGGCAATGAGGCTACGGAAGTTCAGCGTACCGTCAAAGTACGGGATACAATCAAGCCCGTGATTACTTTCGAGGGAAACTCGACTGTTCGGCATCGAGTTTTTCAACCTTACGTAGACGCGGGAGTCCATGCCAGCGATTCATTCGAGGGAAACTTGTCCGTCATCGTGGACGCATTGCCCGACGTCAACGTACCCGGCATCTATGACTTGACCTTTACTGCGATAGATTCAACCGGTAACGAGGCGATTCCCTTTGTCCGTCGGGTCGAGGTGTTCAATGAAGCCCCCATCGGTATTGAACAAAGGATCATTCAATTGGGAGATGATTTCGCATCGGGTTCCTCGGTTGCCGTTTTATCGCCTTCCGAAATTTTTGAATCGAACAATTCCTATTCGCTGGTTGCCGGAACGGGTTCGGCGGACAACGCGTCCTTCACCTTGGAAAGCAACGGTTCCTTACGCTCTATCTCGCCTCTGCATTTCGAGACGAATTCATCTTATTCCATACGAATCCGTTGGGGAGGCGAATACGGGACAGGGACTGTGGTGGAGGAAGTTTTGACAATCAAAGACGGTCTCGCCGCGATTGCCCAGAAGGTGGTTCAAATAGAGGAAGGTTTTACTTCGGGCGCCTTGGTTAGCCTTTTGTCGACGTTGGATCCCGACGACCTAAACTTCACCAAACAATATAGCTATTCCTTGGTCGCGGGAAAGGGATATACGGATAACGGATCCTTCAAGCTGGAAGCTAATGGAAGCCTTTATTCGAACGGTCCGCTGGATTTCGAGACTCAATCTTCTTACTCTATTCGAATTCGTTCAACCGACGAGTTTGGAGCTTTTGTCGAGCAGATCTTGCCCATCGAGGTCGTGGATGCCTTTTTACCGAATGTTAACACTGATGGAGTGACCGTATTGGATACCACGTCAGCTCTTCTCTTTGGAGACATTCTTGACGCTGGTCATACTGCAGGCATTTTCGAAAGAGGCTTTGTCGTGAGCCGAGACCCCGATCCTGTTTTGGGCCTTCCTAATGCATTAACGATTTCTGCAGCCATCGATAATTTGGGAACAGGTGCTTTCACTGCAAAAATATCGGGTTTGTCGGCTTCTAAGAGTTATTATTCTCGAGCGTTTTCGACCAATAGAGAGGGGACGGGATACGGTGCCCAGGAGAGGTTTGACTTGAACAGCACCAATGACACTGAAATTTGGTCAAAGGGTACTGAGTCGGATTCCATCAATGCCCCCGATTGGTGGCTAAGCCCATGGTTCGGCAATTTCGCCGTTACAGAAGGCACAGATTGGATTTTTCACGAACATTACGCTTGGTTGTTCATCTTTCCCGAGAAGTCCGGTGGACTTTGGTACTGGCAAAAGAACTTGGGTTGGCTTTGGACTTCTAGCGACCTCTATCCATATGTCTTTCAGCAAGGTGGCGGATGGCACTATTTTCTTGGAGGTGCTACCGGTAAAGTCTTTCTTTTCCGCTATTCAGATGGGATATGGATAGATGTGGTTCAAGATACAGTTCGATGAGTTGTGACTTTCAGGCTTTTTGGCATTCTCTCTTTTTTCGTTCCTCTTGTGTTTAACCTTGCCCGAAATAATGTTTAATCACTGCATGATTCTTGATCGACTCAAGAAAAACATTGTCATTGGCAAGATTGTCCATTCATGATTGTATTATACTCTAATTTATCGTGATGACTAGCAGTCTTTTGCACATCCGGACCCTTATTCTATCGTCTTTATTTGCCTTGGCGAATTTTATCTTCGTCTCAAGCGAATCATTCGGGCAAGCCGTTGCCGTTCCCGCAGCGGAACCTTCCCGTCCGGGATTTCAGGGTTTTCACTCGAACTTGGGGTTGCAGGAAATCGTGGAGGTGGGAGTGCCTCTGCGCCGTGCGCCGCCAGCATCATCATCGGAACCCTCTCCACCTTCACTTCCACCTCCTGCCACCGGAAGCGTTCCTCCGCCTCGACTATCCCCAGATGGCACCCTCAGTTCGCCATCCTCTGCTACGGGCGAACCTCTGTTGAATCCCTCCTTGTCTGCAGGAGCTCGGATGTATTACACTAGCAACGTGTTGCGGACCAAAGCGAGTACAATTGGGTCCGGCGTATACGAATTCAATGCAGGAGCGGGTTTGGGTATTCGTCCTACTAAAATGGGCGATTACATTACATTCATCCCCAGGATCGACTACATGACTCAATGGGCTCATTACGGGGAAAAAAAAGTCAAGGATTTGCTTGGGTATCACTTTAGTATGATCAAGGGTTCGGCGGCCATTGGATTACCCGACGATTGGAGTTTGGGATTAGGTTTGGAGTACGATTACCTGAGCAGTCTTTCCTCGGGAGAGAAGATGTTCGATGCCGTAGCGCCAACTTTCTCGATCCAGAAGATCGTGCCCTTTACCGAGCAATCTTTCTTGATGATCGATTCCATGATCAAGTACGCCAACACCACACGCGAAATTGGCTTTCCTATTCCAGGCGTCTTTGCCGATGATGGAGATAACCTTCAAACTGTACTCAATGCGACCTATATACATTCCTTTGGACCCGACGGAAAACTTTTGTTTATGCCGAATCTTGGGTTTGCTCGTACTGCTTATAAGAAGAATGATAATCAAGGTCGGGTCGATTACTTGTTTACTCTGGGCGCTTCAGGCATTTATCAATTCCGGGAGTGGCTGGGCGTCCAGACCTTCATTAATTATTCTAAAATGTTCACCAACGAGAAGGGCGAAGGTTTGTTGCTTCAATCCTCCCAGTTCCGTGCTTGGGATATCGGTGTCGCCTTGTCGGGGAACTACCGCTTCTAGTTTCGAGGATTGCTAGACATGAAGAAAAGCTTGTTTATGAATTCCTATTTTACATTGCTTGGGAATGTTTTTGGTTGGCGTGGCATCCTCTTTGGCATGGCATTGTCAATAGCGTTGACATTCATTCCCGATAGCGAAGCAAAAAATCTTTTCTTGGTATCCGCAAGTATCGGTGATGGAGCATTAATCAATTCCTCCGATGGGGCCAAGACCGTGGGGCGGGCTTCTTATCTCCCCCAAGGAAAGCGGGTGTCGGTGCGACCGAGGAGTGGCTTGGAAACCTTGGCGGCCGGGCGGACCTTGCGTTTTGGTAGTGAGACGAATTTCATGATCGAGGAGAAAGGCATTGTCCTCTATGAAGGGTCCTTGCTCTATCGGACCCGAAAGATGGGTGCATTGCTCACCTTGAAGAGTCCGGAAGCGGAAATCTCCTTGGATGGAATGGGAGCTGTCATGTTGGAAGTGGAGCCGAATGGTGGGCTTAAAATAGTGGGTATGTTAGGTCGAGTTCGGATTACTGACGTTCAGTCCAAGCGAGCCGCTCAATTGTTGCCGGGCGAATTACTCTTTGTTAAACCTGGTGGCCGAGGATTTGGCGATCTAGTGTATGTTAACTTGGGGAAAATGACCAAGACCTCTTTTCTGGTCGGTGGCTTCGATAATCTTTCATCATTCGAGCGCTCCTTGGCAGTCGTCACCAAAGCTCAGTCCGAATCGATTGCTAAGCGTTTTCGGGCAGTTGTTGGGGATGCGAACGGAGTCGACACTTTCGAGGTATTGCCGATAGCCCCCGTTCCCCATGAGACTGCCAAGCCCGCCCTCCCGCCGGTCTCGGTTCAGCCTTCTCCCGTTCGACCCAGTTCCTCGAACCCTTTGGAGGAATTTCTGGGACGAGCTCCAATACGGATTTCTCCACGCCCTGATTCACTATTGAAAACTTCTGTCCAGCCCCCTCAAGGGAAAACCCCTCCTGCTCCAGTTCCCGCTTCGAAGCACTCGTTGCCGGGGCGTTTGTTCGAGTTGCCTTGAAGGTCTTTTTCCTTGGCAACAGGGGAATGATTGGTTGAATATTGCGAAAACAACTTCCTGCTCATGAACATAACTTGCTTTTTCCCCTCCTTGCTCGCCTCGTCGGG
>CAWVZQ010000104.1:0-8862 GCA_963934405.1 uncultured Opitutales bacterium
AAGTTATAGAGCTTTGCCATGCCGGCGTTATCAGGAGATTTCACCCAATCGGCGGCAGCCTGAGGCTCACGACTAGCCCAACCTTCAAGCACCCCCGAAGTGGCAAACCCAGCGCCAATTCCCTTTGCCCTTTCATTGCAGTATTCAATAGCCTTCAAGGGATCGAACTGGCCCCATCCATAGAGCAGCATTCGGTATTCCTGCATGTGCTCGAATCCGAAAGACAAATCCTCAAAAGCCTCCAAGACGGCATCGACGTTATTCTCATCGAGTTCGGATAGTACTTCCGCAAAAGCGGCCGTACGCGTAATCGGGTTGGAATCGACCTGAGCGGCAAAGAGTCGATCGCGGAGGTCACTCGGACTGAGTCGTTTCTTCACGGAAACATCCTCCTCGATCAGTAAAGGCGGGGGGCTCACAACATCGCCATTAAAAGATCCTTCCGTTGACCGAGGGATTCCCTCTGGCTTCGAAGGCGACTTATCCGTTGCGCTTTTCACGCCATCCGAACTGTCGGCGGTTTCTTGCGTGGCATTACCACCGCCAAGAATGAACCCTAGGAGCAAGCCGATGGAGGCAGCTATAAGAACATAGACTTTGTTTCCCATGATAATCTTCTTATTTTTGGATTATTGCGGAACAGTTGTGAAATCAGATGGGGTTTTCTAAGAGTGATAGACCGATTATTAATACACCCCAAACTAAATAAAGGTTACGTCATTCACTGTCTTTCCGTCACTTGCTCATCTTCGAAATGGTACCGTAGAGGTGACCGCCAACCTTACCATGAGCCCAAGTTCCCGCATACTTGCCGCCATCGATCACAACGTGAGCACTGAAGGTTCCGAGACCGGGCAGGTTCAATTTGTCCATGGTGATTACCGGGATTCTCCCAACCCACTTTACAGGTAGAGGCATTGGTAAGGTAACGTCTTTACCTCCGTATTTCACTCGGGCAGTGAAGACCCAGAGATCACCGTCACCCAATTTTTGGACGTTTTGAATTTCGTAAGTTTCTTTCGCCGGGACCAAGTCCTTTCCCGTCACCGTAAAGTGACCGGAGAACCGAACGTTCTTCATAGACGCTTCGAAACTCTTAAACAGTTCTTCCTTGGTCGGTTCCTTACCCAAAAGGTTGTGTGAAATTACCATTAAGGCGGCCAATGCAATGAGAATTTTCATGAAAACTATGATGATTTCTAACTTCAGTACATGCAAGCCTATCGTGAAGCGGGAAAGAATCCCCTGATCTCTTGCTTAATGGAATTCTCTATTTAAGTTCAAAAACCATGATCTGAAAACTAGTGGGTCAATCGTTGACTAGGTTGTTAAGAAAAGTAAGAACAAGAACAATATGAAACTAGACACGCTCCATTCCATTGACGCCTTGGAAAAGACAAACGCCAGTGAGCATTTGAGCTCGCGAGAAAAACACCTTATAGGATTGGCGGTAACAATCACGCGAGGTTGCGGTTACTGCTCGGGCGGGCGGATCGAAAAGGCGCTTGCGGCAGGCATTCCCGAAGCAACCGTCGAGGCGACCGTCGATCTCACGGCTTCCGTCAACGCAGGAGTTGCCGTACGTACCGCCCTACTCGGCATCGAAGGTAAAGATCTCGAAGGAACCTGCGACGACGTCACCTGCTCGGCGGGGGATTGAATATATCTTTAAAGGCATGGGCAAGTTATCAATCGTTTACTTGCTTGCCCTCTTGGGCATGACCACCGTTTGGTCTCAGCAACAAAAGGAAAACAACGAACCATGGCCCGACCTTTCCGATGCCAAGAAGTTGGCGGAAGTATTGAAATTGGCAATGCCCGCGGAAAGAATCCCGGTATCGACCGAAGACGGAGAACGATTGCTCTACTTGCCGGATCGACAGACTCTTTATGAAGGATGGTCAAAGAAGATGCACGCCAACGGGAAGATCGATGATTTGATCCACTATAAGGATGGCAAACAAAACGGTCCGTGGAACCGGTGGTACGAGAACGGTCAAAAGCAATACGACTTCATGATGAAGGATGGTAAAATGATTACCGGTACCGGTTGGAAACCAACGGGAGAACCCAGTCCGACCAAAATCGTTAACGGCAACGGTCTTTGCGTTGGCTATCACGTCAACGGTCGCAAGCGGTTCGAAGGCCGTAGAGTAAATGGTGACCTCGAAGGGATCGTTAGCTTTTGGTATGCAAATGGGGCTAAGTATTGGCAACGAAACTTCAAGCGCGGCAAGGCCAACGGCCAGGCGAAGGAGTGGGTTTCCGCGACCAATCGATCCATTGTCACAGGTAGAGGCGAAATCATCCCCACCAATCCAACGAAACTTCGGAAGCACAACGGCATTTATACAAATGGCTTGCGTAATGGAGAATGGATAGAATGGGACGAAAACGGGCTACCTTCGGTTCGCAGAACCTACAAGGCGGGAGTGATCGTAAACACCACCACGGGTTACGCCGACTAGGCTAAACGGATCAACGAAGCTATCTAATCCTCATCCTCGCGGGTGAAACGAACGTGACGAATGTCGCGCTCACGACCTGTGCGTTCGGCTAGAAGATCATATAACTCCGGCCGTCGACTCCGAATCCAACGAACGCCCGTACACATCTTGCGAACCTCCGGGTCTAGGTCGGCCACGACCATATCGTCCCCTGCCTTCCAAGTTTCGGCAAGAACATCTCCGTAAGGATCTAGGATCATTGCATTGCCCGTACGCACCTCGTCGTCGTCACGGCCTACACCGTTGCTGAATATAAGAAAAATTCCATTGTCATGGGCCCGGGCGGGTAGCCACTTCATCAACCATTCGCGACCTTTGGGGCCCTTGAACTCGGTCTCGATGGCGGCCGTATCCTCGGATCTACGTTCCCAAAGGTCTAGGTCGATAGCACCCATGCAGCGGGGGCTAGGAGTATCGCAACCTCCGGTCTGATGCGGAGCCAGCAACACTTCCGCTCCCTGCAAGGCAGTGGCCCTTACGTTTTCACCTAGGTTGCAATCATAGCAGATAAGAATGCCTGCCTTGGTCCCGTCGGGCAGATCGAACACCGTGTACTCGGATCCTGAGTTCATGTGCTCGCTGATAAAGGTATGCAGCTTGCGATGGCTAACAGTTCGGCCGTCGGGCATGGCCACGACGTAAGTATTGTAGAGATCCCCATCCTTCCCTCTCTCGATCAAACCGGCCCCGATCGTCATACCGTATTCGGAGGCAAGGGAAAGCAAGGCTTCGGAGGATGGACCGGAGGGAACATGTTCTGCGAGGGCATCGATCTCCTCACGGGGCAAGTTCCTGACATGCCAATAACCAGTGAGGCACATCTCGGGAAAAACCAATAGATCGACCTTTTCCGCGGAGGCCTTTGCCGCGAAGGACCGGATGGTCCCGAGATTCGCCTTCTTGTCTCCGGGCAAATGCTGAAACTGAACGGATGCAGCTCGTAAATTGTTCATAGAACCAGCTGAAACTCGATGAGAAATTCCAGCAACAACAAACAAACCTAAAATGAAAATCTAACAGCCGAGGTAATTTTCCTCTAGAAGAAATCTCCCAAAAGCGCTATCTATTTGGGTGAGTTTAAGGAATGCTTAACTTACAAGGACTTTTTAACAATGGCCGCTCGCATTGCGACGGAGTTTCTCGACGCGACTTCCTGAAAGTGGGAGGGATGGCAGCAGGTGGGTTGTCGCTGGGGCAGTTGCTGAATCTAGAAGCCAAGCAGGGTCTGGGAAGTTCTCAAAAAGCAGTAATCAACGTATTTCTTCCGGGTGGTCCGTCGCACTTGGATATGTTTGACCTCAAACCCGATTCACCAAGTGAAGTGCGAGGCGAATTCAGTCCGATTTCCACGAACGCACCTGGAATGCAGATCTGCGAACTGTTTCCGAGATTAGCGAAATTGGGAGACAAGTTTTCAATCATTCGCTCCATTTGCGACTCGGAAGGCGCTCACAGTTCCTACCAATGCATGACGGGGCACAAAAAGCGTGATGCCAATCTTGCGCCTGCCGGCGGATGGCCAAACTGGGGTTCTTGGATTTCCAAAATACAAGGCAACCACTCGGGGACACCTGCAAACGTTTCTCTCGTCTACCCGACGGGAGCCGGTTGGAGTAAAACGGGAGGTGGAGGATTTATCGGCACCGCTCATGCCCCTATGCAATTGGTAGACAAAGATCCCAACAAGAAGGTTTCCAACATGACCTTGGAGGGAGTAAGCCTAGATCGACTTGCACATAGAGAAGGACTGCGTTCCTCGATAGACAATTTCCGCCGCGATGCTGACTCTCAAGGTCAAATGGAAGGACTGGATTCATACAACAAACAAGCATTGGAAATCCTTTCGGACTCGGGACTTGCCGATGCTCTCGATCTCTCCAAGGAAGATCCCAAGGTGGTCGAACGCTATGGGGTCAACGACCCCACCTACCAGCGTGACGGCGCACCCAAGATGATCCGCAACTTCTGCGTTGCCCGCAGGTTAGTCGAAGCAGGCGCCCGAGTGGTATCCATGAACTATGCTCGCTGGGACTGGCACGGAGGAGACGGCATGAATTACCCACGTTCCCGTGAAGAGTTCCCATTACTGGATCAAGGTCTGTCTGCCCTTATAACCGATTTACACGATCGAGGAATGGACAAAGACGTGTCAGTCGTCGTTTGGGGCGAGTTCGGTCGCACGCCAAAATTAAATAAGAACAACAGTCGCGACCATTGGTCTCAGACATCCTTCGCATTGCTTGCAGGAGGTGGCATGCGCCACGGTCAAGTTATCGGCAGCACCGACAAGCAAGGCGGGGAAATAGTCGATCGACCAGTGAAATTCCAAGAGGTATTTTCCACTCTGTACCACTGTCTCGGAGTGGATCCACGTGCCAATACTGTCACTGACGTTTCCGGACGCCCACACTACTTGGTCGACTCGGACATTCAGCCCCTGCGGGAGCTGATCTAGATTCGAAACCGAGCCTTGCCTTAGGCAACCTCTCTTAAAAGGAGAGGAAAAGTTTGCCGAGAATCATATTTTTCCTAACTTGCACTCCATTATGAAGTCATCTTTGCGTCTGTTATCATTCATTTCCATCTCGGTCTGCGCGACAATATGCTCAGTCCAAGCCCAGTTCGAGGCAACGGCGACACCAGTAGATAAACTCAGTGTCCCAAAAGGATTCCAAGTGGAATTGATCTACACCGTGCCGAAAGCCGAGCAAGGCTCTTGGGTCAATCTCTGCGTGGACGGCAAGGGGCGCATAATTGCAAGCGACCAGTTCGGCGGCCTTTATCGTTTCCCCGCTCCATCTGCGGGACAACCCCTGCAAGCCAAGGACATCGAGAAGGTACCGGCCAAAATACGCGCCGCCAATGGTTTGCTTTGGGCCTTCGGAGCACTCTACGTTGGAATCAACGACTACGAGCGGAAAATGGAGAGCGGCTTGTACCGCGTGACCGATTCGAACGGCGACGACCAACTAGACAAAGTGGAAAAATTGCGCGGCATGACGGCCCGCGGCGATCATGGCATTCATGCAGTGTTGTTGGCCCCCGACGGCAAATCCATTTACCTAATCACCGGAAACAACACCACACCGATCGAGGCGGACGCATCACGGGTCCCTTTGCATTGGGGAGAAGACCACCTGCTGCCGCGCATGCCCGATGGGCGTGGACACAACCGCGGTCGCTTGGCTCCGGGAGGAATCATATACAAGATTTCTCCCGACGGAAAAGACTGGGAAATCGTGTCATCCGGCTATCGCAATATCTTTGACGGCGCCTTCAACAAGGCAGGTGACTTGTTCACCTACGACGCCGACATGGAATATGACTTCAACACTTCGTGGTATCGACCCACCCGCGTGTGCCACGTCACCAGCGGCTCGATGTGGGGCTGGCGCAACGGCACCGGCAAGCGACCAGAATTCTATCCCGACACCCTTCCGCCAGTCATCAACGTGGGCCCAGGTTCGCCGACCGGCGTAACCTTTGGGTACGGGGCAAAGTTTCCCGCAAAGTACCAAAAAGCCATGTACCTTCTGGACTGGAGTTGGGGCAAAATCCATGCCGTCCACATGAAACCGGAAGGTTCCTCCTACGTCGCGACCAAGGAAACTTTCGTCACCGGTAGTCCACTACCCGTATCCGACGCAATCATTCACCCAGAGGACGGCGCAATGTACTTCGCCATTGGTGGTAGAAAAGTGCAGTCCGGCCTCTATCGCGTCACTTATGCAGGCAAAGAATCCACGACACCGGCGAAACACCGAACAAAGGTCAACGAGCTTACTCAGTTGAGGCGAGACTTGGAAGAACTACACCAAGGAGCCGACTCCAAGGCACTAAAGGCTGCTTGGCCGCACCTCGATCACAGCGACCGCTTCGTGCGCTGGGCAGCCCTTACGGCAGTACAGCATCAACCCGTCAAAAAGTGGGCCAACCGCGCCTTGAAGGAAAAGAACCATGGCAAGCGGGTCGCCCTGCTTCTTGGATTGGCCAAGGTGAAGGGTATCGACCCCGCCAACCGACAACCAACCGATCCTCCTCTGGATCAGGCCATGGCCAAGAAAATCTTTCAATCCCTCGGCCAAGTGGACTGGGACCAATTGAACGAGGAGCAACGCCTGATCTTGGTCCGGACCTATCATGTTGCCCTCGTGCGGTTCGGCAAACCAGACAAACCAACGATCAACCGGATCGTGAAGCAGTTAGACCCTCATTTTCCTGCTCCCACCTTCAATCAAAACTGGTTGCTCTGCGAAACCTTAGCGTTTCTTCAAGCACCATCCACGGCAGCAAAGGCAATGGAGTTGCTACTGGCAGCTCCCACCCAAGAAGAACAAATCGAGTATGCACGCTCCCTTCGCATGCTTAAAGCCGGCTGGAACAAGAAATTGCGAACATCCTATTTCAACTGGTTCCTGAAGGCCTCTAATTATCGGGGCGGCGCCAGTTTCAGTAAGTTCATCGAGTTTATTCGCAACGACGCCGTGGCCAGTTTGAGCAAGGAGGAACAAACGGAGTTCAAGACCTTGCTAGCCAAGAAACCCGAGAGCAAGACACCGTTCGAAATCATGGCCGAGTCGATGATCGGAAGGAAATACGTCAAGCCATGGAAACAGGAAGAGCTAAGCGAAGCCACCGCCGAACTGAAAGGCAGGAACTTCAAGCAAGGTCGGAAAATGTTTGCAGCCGGCGGTTGCTTCGCCTGCCATCGCTTTGGAAACGAAGGAGGCATGACGGGTCCCGACCTAACCGGTGCCGGCGGACGTTACTCGACCCACGATCTGTTGGAACAGATCATCAACCCCAGCAAGGAGATCAACGAACAATTCGTACCCACCATCGTAAAAATGAAAAACGGGGACGTCATGACTGGCGTAGTGGTTAATTTAAGCGGTGACCGCGTAACCTTGAACACCGACATGTTCGACCCCAATCAGCGAGTCAACGTCAACCGTCCAGACATCGCCAGCATTGGGCCATCCACCGTTTCGCCCATGCCCCCGGGCCTGTTGAACATGATGCAAAAGGAGGAGATAAAGGACCTTGTCGCATATATTCTCAGTGGTGGGAATCCCAAGCACGAGTCATTTCTCAAGTAAGTTCCTTTTTAGAAAGGCACAAACCCCATGAAAACAATCCTGCTCCTTCTTCTTTCCCTCTTTGCCGTTCTATTCACGGAGGCGAAGGACGACCTCACCGTAAAGTCCATTCCAGATGACGAGCGTGAACGCCTCGACCTCGACGCATTCTACCAAAAACGTGTGGTCGTAGGCGATTTTTCAATCGTCGGGTCGAAGAAAGTTTCCAACTACGCTTTAAGCGAGGCCGGTTACCTGATTCGCCAAATTGTTGGCAATCGTGACGACCTGCTGAATATCATGAACGCCAACAAAACTCGCCTAACCATAATGGCGAGTGATGAATACACCACCGACGTACCCGAACACTCCCACCTCTACCCCGACCTCTATTGGGACAAGCGGGCTCGCGGTCTAGGTGCCGATTCCAAAAGCGATCGTCCGTGCGTCAGTTGTGGTGAGGAAAACCTCATCGGCATTCCGGGCGATCCATACGAAACCGAAAACATTCTCATCCACGAGTTCGCTCACGCCATCCATGAAATGGGGCTTAACTCACAAGACCCGACCTTTCAAAAGCGTCTTGATGAGGTTTTCGCCAAGGCCATCGGAAAAGGCCTTTGGAAAGGTACCTATGCCGCCTCCAACGTAATGGAATACTGGGCCGAGGGTGTCCAGTCTTGGTATGGATCAAATCGACAGAACGACTTCGAGCACAACCACGTCAACACCCGCAAGGAACTACAGGCATACGATACAGCCCTTGCCAAACTGATCGAGGAAGTGTTCGGCAAACGGGGGTGGGTTTACCGCAAGCCATCTGAGCGCAAGCCCGCATCCCCTCACATGAAAGGCTTCGACCTTGGCAAGAAATCAGCCTTCCAGTGGCCTCGACGCCTTATCGACTGGCAAAGACTCTTCGAACGAGGCCTCGTCAGCCTTGCCCCGGAAAACGCCCCGGAAGTCGAGCCTCTGCCAATCGAATCGAAGAAGGCCGAGCAGTCCGGTTTCTCAAATAGGAGAACGGAATTCTTTGTTCACAACTACTCGGTTCATTCCTTACGACTCGAGTGGGTTGATTTCAAAGGCGAACTGTCCCAACCCAGAATTCTGCGACCTGGCGACCAACGGCATATCAACAGTTTCGCGACACACGTCTGGCAACTTAGCGAAGCAGAAACCCGTAAGCCCATCGCTCGATATGTTCTGCCTCTGGCAAAGGCCTCCCAGTTAAACGTCGGCAATGCTCATGTTCTGTCCGCATTGTCCTGCAAGCC
>CAWVZQ010000105.1:0-8775 GCA_963934405.1 uncultured Opitutales bacterium
GTTCCCTGCGGGGCGGCTATCTTCTCGTTCGCGGACTCGTCCCGGGCGACTACGAATTGTTCCTCAAGAACACCCGACAGAAGATCGCGATTCGAGTTACGGGCGGGAAACGTGGAAACGGTTTCGTCTTTTCGGGCAACCGCGTCCTCGAGGACAACCGGCTCGACCCCGTCCAAATTCGTTCGGTCGCCATCGAGGGCGGCAAGGCGACGGTTCGCCTCGGGAACTCCGACAAGCTTACCAGGTTGCACGTCTACGCCACACGCTACGTCCCCCATTGGGACGGTTTCGCCGCCCTCGACGTGGGCGGCATCCCGTCGCCCTACTCCATGCGTTTGGCCAAGCAGCGCTCCCTCTATGTGAAGGAGCGCGAAATCGGGGAGGAATACCGCTACGTACTGGACCGCAGGTACGCCCCGAAGTACCCCGGAAATATGCTCAAGCGCCCCGGCCTGATCCTCAACCCGTGGTCGGTCCGCAAAACCGACACCGGCAGGCAGACCGCCGCCAAAGGTGGGGAATACGCGAAGAAGATGGATTCGGCCAAGGAATCAAAGCAAGCGGGGAAGGGTCGCTCTTCAGGGGCAGGTTCGGCGACCGACTACGCCAACCTGGACTTCCTTCAGACCAACGGCTTGCTCTGGGCGAACGTGAAACCCGACGAGAACGGCGTCGCCGTCATCGACCTGGAAGGCCTCTCGGGACATCAGCGCCTTCATATTTACGCCATCGACTCGTGGAACGTGGCCTACCGCCCCGTGGCCCTGCCTGCAGCCAAGCTGCAGCGGAAGGAACTGCGCATGGCCCGCACGCTCGACCCGAAGAAGCCCTTCTCCGAGCAAAAGCTCATCTCCACGCTGGCCAAGGGCAAGGAATTCAAGTTAGCCGACGTCACCACCTCCGAAATCCAGCTTTACGACAACTTGCCCCGGGTTTACGGTCTGCTCTCGACCCTCAGTGGCGACGCCAACCTCGCCGAGTTCGGCTTCATCCTGGACTGGCCGAGCCTCAAGCCCGAGGAAAAGCGCGAGAAATACTCGGCGTACGCCTGCCACGAGCTGAACTTCTTCCTTCTCCACAAGGATCCCGCGTTCTTCGGGAAGGTCATCAAGCCCTACCTCGCCAACAAGAAGGACAAAACCTTCATGGACCACTGGCTGCTGGGAGCGAACCTGTCACGCTATCTCGAGCCCTTCGCCTTCTCTCGGCTCAACGCGGTGGAGAAAATCCTCATGGCCCGAAAGGGGCCCGGTGGAGCCAAGGCGATGGAGCGCTACGTCCGCGAACTGCAGGACATGATCCCGCCCAATCCCGAGGAGTACAACCGCCTCTTCGACGCGGCGGTCGGAAGCTCGGCGCTGGAGAAAGGCGACAAACTCGGCTTGCGTGCCCAACAAGAGAACCAGAGCAGGCGTCTGGTCGAGAACCTGAAAAAGCAATCGGCGTCGGGGAATAATAGGTTTTTTGCCGAGGCACTCTCACTCGACTCCAAGGCGGCTGCCGAAATATCGTTGGGTTTTGCGGGAAGAGCCCTCTCTAAACCGCAGGTAACATCAGGTGGATCGGGGGCTGTGCCCATTTTCGAAATAGAGGCAACCGAGCAAGCGCTTGCAAAGGTGATGGATTCAGCGGATTTCGACGACAACGCCAACATGTTGGACCTGTCCAAGCGTTCACGAGACAAGATGGCATGGACAGGTAAAAAAGACAAAGGCATCGACCTCGGCTACCTCGATGCGCGCTTGGTGGAAAGGGGCAAGGCCCGTCAATTCTACCGGAAGCTCCCTCCCACGGAGGAATGGGCCGAGAACAACTATTACAAGTTGCCGATCGAGCGCCAGAACGCCGACCTCATCCTCGTCAACGCCTTCTGGAACGACTACGCGGCCAATCCCGAAGGAAAGCCCTTCCTCTCGGGCAACTTCATCCACGCCACCCGCAACTTCGCCGAGATGATGCTCGCCCTGGCGGTCCTCGACCTGCCTTTCGACGCCGCCGATCACGAGGTGGAGAACAAGGGACGCTCCTTCGCCCTCAAGTCGGACAAGCCACTGGTGGTGTTCCATCAGGAGATCCGCGAAACCGAGGATGCAGAGGACGCCCGCGACATCCTCTTGAGCCAGAACTTCTACCGGGCGGATTCCCGTTTTCGCCACGAGCGAGGGGAACGGCTGGACAACTTCGTCAAGGACGAGTTCCTCAAGCGGATCGCCTACGGTTGTCAGGTGGTTATCACCAACCCGACCTCCTCGGTCCGCAAGCTCCGTTACCTGACCCAGATTCCCGCGGGGGCCATTCCCCTGCAGAGCGGGTACTACTCCAACGGACGACCCTTCCGGCTCGAGCCCTACTCCACCCAGACTCACGACTTCTACTTCTACTTTCCCGAGACCGGCGAATACCCGATCTACCCCATCCAGGTGGCGAACGACAAGGGTAGAGTGGCGGGAGCCGCCGCGTTCGTCTTCAAGGTGGTCGACAAGCTGAGCAAGCGGGACGTGACCTCCTGGGCATGGATCTCCCAGAACGGGACCGAGAAGGAGGTTTTGCAGTACCTTCGCGACCACAACATGAACCGAATCGACCTCGACAAGATTGCCTACCGCATGCGCCACGACCGCGAGGGTGGCGGCGGAAAGCCCTTCTTCGAGAAGGCCCTGAAGCTTCTCTCGGATCGTTTCGCCTACAATTCCACCCTCTGGTCCTACGCCTTGTACCACAAGGACGCGAAGTTGATGGGCGAATACCTGTCGCGCTCCGGCATGACGAGTCGCTGCGGCCTGTACCTGAACAGCCCACTCCTGACCATCAATCCCGTGCAACGCAATTTCCACCAGCACCTCGAGTACAAGCCCCTTGTCAATGCCCGAGCCCACCAACTGGGCAAGGACCGCAAGGTCCTCAACGATCGACTGCATGGGCAGTACCACCGGTACATGAACGTCCTGAAGTACCACCCGAGCCTGGGCGAGGAGGATCTGCTCGCCGTCTCCTACTATCTGTTCCTGCAGGACCGTGTGAGCGAGGGACTGAAGTTCTTCGGACGCGTCCGCCCCGAAAACGTGGCGGAGAAGCTCCAGCACGAGTACCTCTCCACCTACGTCGACTTCTACAAGGGCGACCTTGCGTCGGCTCGCAAAAGGGCCTCGAAATACGCGGACTACCCGGTCGACCGCTGGAGGAACCTGTTCCGCGAGGCCCTCGGCCAACTCGACGAGATCGACGGCAAGGGCGTAGAGCCCGTGGACGATGAGGACCGCGAGCAGGTTCAGGACGCCCTCGCCTCCACCGAACCCGGCCTCGAACTGAAGGTCGAGAAGGGGGAGGTCACCATCCAGGCCCGCAACCTCGAGGCCTGCACCGTCAACTTCTACCCGATGGACGTGGAACTGCTCTTCTCGCGGAAGCCCTTCGTGAAGGAGGACACCGAGCACTTCACCAGCATCGTGCCCAACCTGAGCCGGAAGATCGACCTGCCGAAGGGGAAGGATGGCCATTCCTTCCCGTTGCCCGACGAGTTCGCGGACCGCAACGTCATGGTGGAAGTGGTCGCCGCAGGCATCCGCGAGGCCAAGGCCTACTACGCGAACGACCTGGCCGTACAACTCATCGAGAACTACGGGCAGGTGCGCGTGGCCCACTCCGACACGGGCAAGCCCCTGCCCGAGACCTATGTCAAGGTCTACGCCAAGCTAGGCAACGGCCAGGCCCGCTTCTACAAGGACGGCTACACCGACCTGCGCGGGCGTTTCGACTACGCCTCGCTCAATACGGGCGACCTAGACGATGCCCGGGACTTCTCGATCCTCGTCCTGCACGACCGACACGGGGCCGCCATACGCGAAGCCAAACCACCCACGCAGTGACCACCGGAAACCTTTACCATGAAACGGAGTTTTGAAGCCATGAATATTCGCAACGTCACCACCTTCGCCCTCGGAATCATTTTTGCCGGGACCTGCCTCACCGCCCGCGAGATCGGGTTCGTGGAGAAATTCAGCCTCGCCGAAGACCGCGAAGAAGCCCTCAAGGAACTGGTCTCCGGCACGAGGGAATACTATTATTACTCCTCCTTGCACGCCCTGAGCAAGGGAGACCACCAGGAAGTCGAGCGCCTAATGAAGATCTGGGTCAAGCGGTACGGACACACCCGGCAAACAAAGGAAATCGAAAATCGTTCGGCCATGCTCCGCTACGGGCAGAACCCCGAGGCGACCCTTGCCCACGTCAAGCGCGAGCTGAACCTGCGATTCAACCACAGTCGCGTCGTCGAGGGTCGCAAGCCCGCCCACCCGACCAAACTGGACCCCCGCAGGATCAGTTTCGAAGTCTATCTCCAACAGGCCCTCGCCCGGCACAAGAACCTGCAGGGGGTAGAGGATCGAGGACTCGCACTGCTAGACCTCGAAAAGCTGGAGGACGTCCGGTTGCACCACTTCCTAAGCAGACTGAGGCGCCCCGACGTTCCCAACCTGTCCGCGCTGATCGTCAAGGACCTGAAGAGCAAGTACAACAGAGGATTCGGCTCCCACGCCATCCATCGCAACCTCACGCGGGCGCAGATGGACGGTTTGCTACAAATTGACCGTGAGTTCATCGACAACGCCAACTTCGTCCATGCCTACCTCCCGAAACTGGCGCCCTCCGCCGACGTCGATCCTCGTCAGGACGATGCGGAGATGAGCAAGTGGCTGAATCGCCAGCTCAGCTTCACCCGCGGTTTGTCTCCCGCCTTCAACACCCTCAAGGCGAACGTCCTGCACCACCTGCTCACCTTCAAGCGGAAGCAGGGTGTCTGGGATCGCGAACTCTTCCTCGAGTACCTCAAGTTGCCTCGCCACACCAACTACGTAAACCCCGTCTGGCGGGATGCGGAAATCAAGCGGCGGCGGGACTGTCGGGTCGACCTCAACGCCGACTACGTCTCCCGGGGCGGATTTCCTCGAATCGGAAACGACGATTCCCTCGTCCGCTCCCATCTCCTCCATTTCTTTCTTCAGGACAAGGATTACGACGGTTTCGTGAAATACGTGCGCGACGACTACCTCAAGAAGGTCTTCGCCGAGGCCAAGCTGACTACAGGTCTGGGAAATCCGGAGAAGTGGTACTCCATGCTGAGCTCTAGCGAGGTGAAGGCTCTCAAGGACCGCGTGGATCTCGACTTCGCCTACTCCAACAAGGAACGCTTCGCCCCGGGTGAAGAGGTGAAGATTTCCCTTTGGACCAAGAACGTCGAGACGCTTCTGGTCAAGGAGTTCGAGATCAATGCCTTCAACTACTACCTGCGCAAGGGCAAGGAGGTCGACACGGGCATCGAGTTGGACGGCCTCGCCGCCACCCGCGAACGGACCATACAATTCAAGGAAGCGCCCATGCGGCGGGTCACCCGCTCCTTCGCTTTCCCTCAGCTGAAGAAACGGGGCGTCTACGTGGTCGAGTTCATCGGCAACGGCATCAGTAGCCGGGTTCTCGTTCGCAAAGGCGCCCTCCGCATGCTGGAGAAGGTCGGTCCCGCGGGACACGAGTTCCGGGTGCTCGACGAGGCAAACAAAGCGCGTCCCAAGGCCACCGTCTGGCTCGATGGCAAGGAACACAAGCCGGACAAGAATGGCCTTGTGGCATTCCCCTTCAGCAACCGTCCGAGCCAGAGGACCGTCATCCTGCGAGACGGCGACTTCTCCTCACTTTCCGGTTTCATCCATCTCGGCGAGAACTACGAGTTGCAGGCGGGACTATACGTCGACCGCGAAGCCTTGTTGAGCCGAAAAAAGGCGCAGGTCATTGTTCGCCCGTCCCTACTGGTCAACGGACGTCCCGCTTCGCTGGATCCGCTGGAGGAGGTCAAGCTCGTCATGCTCGCGGTCGACTACGAGGGAACGCCGAACCGCACCGAAGTTGCCATCGACGAACTCAAGGAAGGCGAAGACTACCTGCATGAATTCACCGTACCCGAGAAGCTTTCTCAGCTGACCGTCGTCCTCGAGGCTAAGGTCGAGAACCTCAGCCAAGGCAAAAAGCAGAACCTGCGGGACTCCGCCACCTTCTCCGTCAACGCGATCGAGCAAGGCGGTGCCGTGGATGCCCTCCACCTCGGTTGGTCGAGGGACGGCTACAGTCTGGACGTCCTCGGAAAGAACGGGGAAGCTCGCATCGACCGTCCCGTAGTTCTCGAGGTCAAGCACACCTCTTTTCGCCAGTCAGAAAAACTAAGCTTCAGTCTGAAAAGCGACCAGTCCGGCAAGATTAGTCTTGGTAAGTTGCCGGACATCCAATGGATCGCGGCTCGCAACGCCGATGGTCAGGTCTACCGATGGTCTATCGCTGAGCAAAGCGAGGGAAAGGTGGGGCAACCTTCCCACCTGCATGCGGCGTCGGGAGAGGACCTTCGCGTGGCCGTGGCGGGTTCGTGGGCCGAGGGCCGGGAGGAGGCCAAGTGCTCCCTTCTCGAGAGACGTGGCGCCTTCTACGTGACGGATCACGTAGACCAAGCCTCCTACCGCAACGGATTCCTAACCTTGAGCGACCTTTCACCCGGAGATTACGAGCTTTTCCTCAAGGATACGGGCGAGACCGTGCAAATCCGGGTCACCGCGGGCGACCGTCGCTTCGGGTTCGTCGCCTCCGCCAACCGCATTCTCGAGGACAACCGGGCCGCCCCCTTGCAGATCACCGACCTGACTGTCAACGACGGCAAGCTGCGGGCCAAGGTGGCCAACGCCCATGCCTTCGCCCGGGTTCACGTCCTCGCCACCCGGTACGTTCCGCGTTTCGACGCCCATGCCGCCCTCGACCACGGCGGCGTTCCCTCTCCTTATTGGCTGAGGCTGAGCGCCCCACGGGCTCTCTACGTGGCCGAGCGCGACATAGGTGAGGAATACCGCTATGTGCTCGAGCGCCGACAGGCTGAGAAGTTTCCCGGAAACATGCTCACCCGCCCCGGACTGATCCTCAACCCATGGTCCCTGCGCAAGACCAGCACCACCTTGCAGGATGCCCAAGAAGGCGGTGACTACCAACGCTTGCGCGACGCCAGCGACATGAAGGCAGAGGGAGGTCCCGGTGGAGGCGACGGAGGCGGCGGAGCAGTTGATTTCGCCAGCCTCGATTTCCTCAAGGAAGGTTCCCTCCTGGCCGCCAACCTCGAAGTTGGTGAAGACGGTTTAATAGAAGTCGACCTGCCAAAGGGCACCGGTCTTCGTCAGGTCCGCGTAGTGGCGACTGATCCCGTCCAGTTGGCTTCCGCCGTGGTGGCCCTGCCCGAGGCGCCGGCCGTTCGGCGCGAACTGCGGATGGTCTCGGACCTTGATCCGAAAAAGGTCTATTCCGAGCAGAAGCGCATGACGGTGGTGGACGCTGGGAAGGCCTTTGAGTTGGCCGATGCGACGACCTCCCGTTTGCGCGTACTCGACGACCTGCGCGACATTCACGACCTCTTGCTCACCCTCAAGGACAATCCCACCCTGCGTGAGTTCGAGTTCATCCTCGACTGGCCCGGCATGAAGGACGATGAAAAGCACGAGAAGTATTCCAAGTACGCCTGCCACGAACTGAATTTCTTCCTCTTGAGAAGGGACCCGAAATTCTTCAACGGGGTCGTCAAGCCCTACCTCGCCAACAAGAAGGAACCGACCTTCCTCGACGATTGGTTCCTCGGGCGCGACCTGAAGAAATACCTCGATCCCTTCCTGTTCGGCCAACTGAACGCCTTCGAAAAGATCCTGCTGGCCCGCAAGGGTCCCGCCGGAGCGGCCTCCATGGCCCGATACGTGCGGGACAAGTGGGAACTGATTCCGCCCAACCCGGAGGAATTCGACCGGCTATTCGAAGTCGCCCTCAAGACCGCCGCCCTGAAGGGAGACGATGAAGGAGAGATGGCGATGATGGATGAGATGAAGCAACTCCAGAAAGAAGGACTTTTTTCCAAAACCAGCAATCTGGAGGGAAGAATCTCAAATTTCGCACTCAATGGTCTGGCTGATGCCGGCGGCAGTAGTAGAGATAGCAGAGTAATGATTGCTGGCGAAAGGTCGCGTTTGGGCTTTAGCAGTGGAGGGCTCGACCCATTCGGAGGAACCCCGGCTCCACCAGCCGCGCCACCACTAGTCATCGCTCCAAAGCCTTCATCTAAATTCAAACCCAGGAAGAACTTGCAGGGCGCCCAAAAAGAGAGTGAGGAAGCGATGCGACGCGAAGTTGCCCCCGGAAGGGATAGGGAGTGGCATTCCACAGCAGGCATTGTCGACGGGAAAGACAATGCCACTTATTTCTACACCGGGGCCGAGCGAAGGCGAAATACGCGGCAGTTCTTCCGCCAACTTGAGGCGACCCAGGAATGGGCCGAGAACAACTACTACCACGTGCCCAAGGAGAAACGGAACGGCTCCCTCGTGCAGGTGAACGCCTTCTGGCGCGATTACGCCGCCGCCGAACCCGGCAAGCCCTTCTTCTCGGGCAACGTGGTCTATGCCACCCGCAACTTCACGGAGATGCTGCTCGCACTGGCGGTTCTGGACCTGCCGTTCGAAGCCGGGGAGCACGAAATCGAGACGGAGGACCGGAAGTTCCGTCTCGGGGCGGAAAGCCCGTTGGTCGCGTTTCACGAGGAATTGCTGGAGACCGAGGCTCCGAAAGGTCCCCGCGACGTCCTGCTCAGTCAGCGCTTCTATCGTCTGGATTCACGTTACCGCTACGAGAATGGCGAGCGTGTCGACAATTTCGTACGTGAGGAGTTTCTGAAGGGCGTCGCCCACGGATGCCACGTCACCTTGACCAACC
>CAWVZQ010000106.1:0-8735 GCA_963934405.1 uncultured Opitutales bacterium
TGTGAGTTCTTTTAAAATCAGCCAACGAAATTGCCTTTGGCTTTTCGGGTTTCGGTTTTGGCTTCGGTTTTGTGATCGGTTTCGGTTTCGGTGGAGGGGGAGTGACCTGGATCGGTGGTTTGGGCTTAGGCTTAGGTTTTACGACTGGTTTTGGTTTCGGTTTTTCGACAGTTGGTTTTGGTTTTAAAACGGGTGGTTTCGGTTTTGCAATTGGAGCTGGTTTGGGAGAAATCTGTGCAAGGCTTGCGGAAGGGGGAGGGTTGGAAACCAACTGAAAAACATGCCTTACCTCGGGTTCCTCGGTGCAGTTCGTCAACAATCCGACCACAGCAAAGCCGAGCAAACCCACTATGTGAAAGGCTGCTGAAAAGCAAAAAGCCCGTTTTTCTCCCCGCGACATAATATATTTCTAAACCACAAAATTTGGCTTCCACAACGAAAGCAATCCATCCGAATTATTAGACTTCAAATCATAGTAATCGTTCAATGCTTTACTCGAAGCCTTTCAGGAAGTGATTCAGTCAAATCCTAATCGATTGATTTGTTTACGGGTTACCTTCTTCGAAAAAAGCGTAGATTATCAGGTTGCCGCTTGTTGTTACGCTTATGTTTGGTGAAGTGCCCGTAGCATCGCCAAACCATCGTTTGAACTCATATCCCTCGGCGGGCGTGGCATGAATTTCCGTGGCGGTTCCTTCTTCGTAGACACCACCGCCGCTTATTGAACCGGCATTAGAAGGGTAAGATACAACTGTTATTTCGTAAGTAGTGGATATTTTCTGCCAAGATGACGTCGAGTAGTCGTAATAGGCAAAGGTGCCATCAGCGATTCGTGAGAAGTAGTTCCATTCGTAGTTGTCTTGACTCCAGGCATTTGGATAAGCGTCCTTATTCGTCCATTGCCAACCAAAGCGCTGGGTCCAAAACCACATGGAAGAATCGTTTTCGGGTTTGGTGTAAATCCAGCCGAAATCGAAATGGTATGCCCATTCGGAAGTAGTTTGGTGAAAATACCCGAACCATGCGCTCTCTTGCCATCCCGCTTCTAATTCTGTTGCGTCGAGAGCGTAGGAGATGGTGCCTGCATCGGCATGTCGTTCGTAGTTAGCCACGAGACTGAGGTCTCCGGAAACAGTGAAACTTTGGCTGGATGAGTTTGTGTCGGCCAAGTTTGCCCCTGACCAATGGGAGAATTCATATCCCTTGATCGGAGTTGAGACCAAGGACACAATGTCACCATGTTGATATGAGCCGCCACCCGATACGGTGGCCGCGCCTACAGGAGATACCGCAATATTTACATTGTACTGTAACTTCTCGAACACGGCCGTAAGGTCGCCGGAGCCAGCCATCGTGACTGTGGTGGCACTGTCGTTGGCATCAGCAGGATTGCCCCCGATCCACCCTATGAACTGATACCCTGTGGTGGGTAGAGCAACAATGTTTACACTGCTTCCGAGGACGTAACTTCCACTTCCAACCACTGTTCCCCCTCCGCTGGGTTCGGGCGACAGGTTGAGTGTGTAGGTGAGGCTTTCGAAGTTGGCGGTGACATTAAGGTCGGAGGTTAGCGATATAGTGGTGGCGGAGGAGTTTTCGTCGGCTATCCCGTTCCCGCTCCAGTTTGTGAAAACGTAACCGGATGAAGCCGTGGCGGTGACGTTGACGTCTGAGCCATAAGGGTAATTCCCTGATCCGTTCAGCGTTCCTGCTCCTTCTATGTTTCCTATGAGTAGTAGGTTATGATCGGACGATGCGAAGTTGGCGGTGATTGTCTGGGAGGAAGTTATGGTGACGGATGTGCCAAAGGCATTCGCGTCAGCCGGATTTCCGCCCGTCCACTCTACGAAACGATATCCCTCGTCGGGATTTGCGAATATATTGACAGTGTGGCCGTATTCATAATTGCCGCCTCCGAGTACGGTGCCACCGCCACTTGCGTTGACAACGACGTCGAGAGTGTAGGAACCTAGCTCGAAATTGGCAGTGACGCTTCGGTCTTCCGTCATCGACGCCGTAGTGCTCGAAGAGGTTGGCTCAGTTATCCCGTGACCACTCCAGTGCGAGAAAACATAGCCTGAGTTTGGGGTGGCAGTTATGTTTGTAGTGGTGCCGTATGCAAAGTTTCCACCAGTCGAAACGCTTCCGCCTGTTCCTGCATTCACCGTGAGAAGATGTTGATTCAAGGAGAAATTGGCCCGAATGACATAGCTGCCGTTGGCATCGGCTGTTGTTGTGCTGGCATTGCTGTCGGATATGAAACCCGTGGAGTTTACTACGTTTATGAGGTTGCCCATGCCGGGATGGTTGCCGCAATAGTAATAAAGGGTGTTGGGTGTTTCGTCATCTACGGTGATAGCGACAGTTCCGCTTGTTGCTTCAGAACCTGTTACTCCCGTAATGTATTTACCAAGGTTCGTGTTTCCGCCGCCGCTCGAATCCTCACTGAAATAGAAGGGATGGCTGGAGGTGGTGGAACCATCAAGGACGAACTGGTAGACGTTTCCTCGGACGAGGGTGAGTGGCGGTGTCTCTTTGCTGTTCAGGAAGAAGGCACTGGCAGATGTGTCGAATTGTTGAGTAGCAACGGTAACGGTGAAATTCATGGTTCCGTTTACCTCCCATCCGGTAAAGCTATAGCCGATTTCAGGAGTTGCCTTGATGGGAACGATTTGACCATAGGAGTAGTTGCCGTCGCCGGAAACGGAACCGCCTGTGTATGAGACGAGGTCTAGTGTGTTTATCAAAGCATCGAAGTGGGCGGTTGCATTGGCATCTGATCCTTGGTCCATCGTTACGGTGGCGGATGTCATTGAGAGTGGGGAGGCGAGAGTGCCTCCGGTTGCCGTCCATCCCAAGAAGTGATATCCTGTTGCCGAGACTGCCGAAATATTGACAACGGCATTCTGGTCATAGGGTCCACTTCCGCTGGTTGATCCTGAACCAGTGGGATCGGCGTAGGTTTGGAGTATTTTTTTGTCAAGAGGAGTTGAGGCAAAGTTGGCGGTCACGTTTCGATCTTGGGTCATCGAGATGGTTGTGGATGGTGAGTTGGCATCTCCCAATCCTTCTCCGATCCAATTCGTAAAGTAATGACCTTCATCAGGGGAGACAGTAACGGAAGCGTTCGTACCGTAGCTAAAGTTTCCACCTCCAGTGGCGGTGCCGCCGGAAGCGGCGGAAACGACTAGGCTGTGGATAATGGCATCGAAGTTGGCTGAGACGTTTCGGTCCTGCGTCATGTCTACAGTGGTGGCGTAAGCGTTCAGGTCGGCGATACCTTCGCCGACCCATCCTGTGAAGGAATAGCCTGTTTGCGGGATAGCTGTAATGGTAGCTTGGATTCCATGGTCGTAGGTTCCGGATGCAGATACGCTTCCTCCTGCGCTTGCGTTCGTGGTCAGTGCGTAGGATTTGATTAAGAAGGTAGCGGTTACGTTTCGATCCTGCGTCATGGCGACAGTTGTGCTTAAGGCATCCGCATCGTTCACTCCGGATCCAGTCCATCCGGTGAATGCGTAACCTGCGTTTACGGTAGCCACGATGGGAGCGGAAGAATTCCAATCGAAGGTTCCTGAACCGGTGGCGGCACCCCCGCTTTCTTTCGAGACGATTAGGATGTGACGATCGATGGCAAAGGTGGCGGTGGCGTTTCTATCTCGAGTCATGTCAACCGTCGTGGCGGAAGCGTTTACGTCGGCGATGCCTCCGCCCACCCATCCGATGAAGGAATAGCCCGTTTGCGGTGTGGCGGTAATGGAGGCTTGAGTTCCATGGTTATGAGATCCTGAGCTGGATACGCTTCCGCCGGAAACGGAGCTTGTTGTGAGGGAGTAAGAATTGATAAGGAAACTTGCCGTGACATTTCTATCCTGAGTCATGTGCACGGTTGTGTTTGCTTCGCTGGAGTTGCTGATGCCTGGACCTGTCCATGCGGAGAACTCATAGCCGATGGAAGGTGTAGCCGTGATGGGAATTGAAGAGTTCCAGTCGTGTTTTCCTCCACTGGAAGTGCTTCCTCCCGTTCCTGCGTTAATTGCAAGGTCGTACTTATTAATACTGAAGATAGCAGTGATGTTTCGATCCTGCGTCATGTCGACCGTGGTGGTGGAAGCGTTTATGTCGCCGATGCCCTCGCCGCTCCATCCTGTAAAGGAGTAGCCTGTTTGCGGAGTAGCTGTAACGGTGGCTTGCGTTCCGTGTTCGTGAGTGGCGGAACTGGATACGTTCCCGCCGTCGGCAGGGCTTGCGGTGAGAGTGTATGAATTGATGAGGAAGGTGCCGCTTACGTTTCTGTCCTCTGTCATTAGAACCGTAGCGTTTGCGTCGGAGGGGTTGGTTATACCGGTTCCGATCCAGCCCGTGAAGGAATAGCCGGTGTTTGGCGTTGCCAATATTGGTGCGGAAGAATTCCAGTCGAAGGTCCCTGCTCCGGATACGGAACCGAAAGCTCCACCGGATGCTATCAGCGTGTGTTGATTGATTGTAAAGGTTGCCGTGACGTTTCTCTCCTGAGTTATGAGCACGGTGGTGTTGGAGGCGTTCAGGTCGGCGATACCATCGCCGGTCCAATCCTTGAAGGAATAGCCCGTGTCAGGGGTTGCCGATATTGCCGCTACAGTCCCGTAATCAAATACGCCTGCTCCTGATACGCTTCCACCCGTTCCGCCTGTTGCGCCAAGGGTGTAGGAATTCAAGGTGAAGTGCGCCGTTACGGATCTATGTTGTGTGGCCGAGAGACTAATGGTTCCATTCGTTTCGTTGGAATCTCCTGACCAATGGGAGAAGGTATATCCGTTTGCTGCCGTGGCAGTGAGAGTGACGGTGGCGCCTTGGTTGTGAACCCCTGCTCCGGCAATCGTGCCGGATCCGGCCGGAGAGGCGTTGGCGTCGATCTGGTAGGAAGGCCAGCGACCGGTGCCCAAGTTGTCCCGGCGAAATTTGGGCCAGTCCGAGTCGGCTAGGTTCCACCCCGCCTTGACTGCGTACAGCTTCTTGTCGAATGAGCCGAAGTACAGGGTGCCATTCGAGTCGATGGCTAGAGAGGAGTCGACCACGTCGCCAATTACGACCGAATGATTGGTCATGCTGCTGTTCCAGTCCATGGAGCCATTCGCATCGATGGCAAAGATATGGTTTTCACCGCCTCCGAGGTATCCCGCGACGTATACGGTGCCGTTCTCGTCAACAACAGGAGAACTGTAGAACACGTCTCCGATCGGCTTTTCCCAATTGGTCACTCCGAAGTCGATATCGATCGAGCGGAGGTATCCGTCCCGAGACATGAAGAGCACTTCGTTGGACAAACCGATTACGGGTGAGGAATCTACCCTGTCTGCAGTTGCGTACTTCCAGCGAAGGACGCCGTTGGTGCCGTTGTCCTCGAGGGAATAACAATACCCGTTTGCACTACCAAAGTAAATGTTGCCGTAGAGGTCGAGGGCAGGGGAGGATTCGATGGAACTATTGGATTCTGAAATGGAGTCCACTACATAGGTCCATTTGGAGGTGCCGTCTGGATTAACCGCGTGAAAAGTCCCGTTGTCGTCTCCGAAATAGATGGTGCCGTTCTGACCAAGAGCGGCGGAAGAAGAGATCGGTTGCTCTGCAAAATACTCCCACTTCTTGGAGCCATTGGATTCTAGGGCGTAGAAAAAATTGTCGTGCGAACCGATATAGATCGTCCCATCGGGCCCTACTGCCGGTCCTCCCAGGACCAAGCTGTCCGTGGCAAAAGTCCATTTGCCGGAGCCGTCTGGATTGATTGCATGCAACTTGTTGTCCCAAGATCCCACATATATAGTGCCGTCATCAGCGATAGCGGGAGTCGAGTCCACCCATTCTCCTGCTTGGTAAGTCCACTTTACGCCTCCGTCTGGATAAAAAGCGTAAAGGTTATTATCGCCCGAACCAATGTAAATGGTGCCGTCCGAACCGATGGTCGGCGATGAATAGATGGCGCCTCGAGTCGGTTGGCTCCAGACAAGGTCTTGCACCTGTGGAATGTTTTGGGAAGAGCTTGAGTTCATGTCTACAGTCAAGGTGTAGACGGAATCTCCCTGATTGTTTCCGTTTGAGTTAGCTACCAATCCCGAGGCATAGAATGTGACCATGCCCACGTCGGAGGCAGGTGCCGTCCACTCGAAGGTCCATTGACCCGTAGTGGAAGGGGTGTTGTGCTCGGCGTATCCTCCGTCAATCGTCATTCCGGAAGATACCGCGGTCAAACTTCCGGCGTTATCATTTCCCGACTTGGCGATGGCTTGAAAGCCGTAACTACTGGCATTCTTGTCCAGTAATAGGCTCAGTTCATATGTGCGGTTCGGGGTATAAAAAGACGGAAGGCCTACTATGGTGAAGTTACTGTCTCCGTTATTTGAGTTACCCGCGTGACAAGAGGTGCAGTTTAGGGATGTCGGGGGGTCCCCGGCGCGACTTGTAGGAGGGTTAGCTTGATTCCCCAATGCGAAGCTTGTAGAAAGGGCAAAAGCGGCGACAATTAGAAATCTTAAAATCATGAGCGATTATGGGGACAGAAAAAAAGTAAAGCTATAGCTTCCACCTAATACATTAGCCCGAATTGTTGAAATCTTGCAAAGTAATTGATGAAGATTAGTCTAGGGTGTCGTAATTTCTTAGCTCCCAGTTATAACTGGTTTAATTGTTTTTTACAATTTCGATCCTCACGAGGAAACACGAACCTTCTGAACCGGAAGATTCAAGCGAAACCTCGGCATCTATCCGGTGGGCCAGTTCGCGGCAGATGGCGAGACCCACACCACTTCCGCCGGGTTTGGAGCTTTGGACTGGTCGGAAAAGTCGCTCGCGGATTTGTTCGGGTACGCCTTCGCCATCGTCCCTTACGCGAAGTTCCACATTGCCAGCCTCTTGCTTCCCTTCCAGTTTTACCTGTCCCTCGATAGACACCTCGATGGCGTTCTGCCCCAGATTTAGCAGGATGGGGAGCAGCAGGTTTGCTCGCAGGTTGTCCAATTCGATTTCGGGGGCAACATTTTCGATTGTGAGTTTCACGTTAGCCTTTTCGGCGGTTGGGTGGAGTCGTTGGCGAGCCAACTCGAGGATTTCTGCCACGCTGAACGAATAGGTAGCCTCATCCGCCTCGGTTTCGCTCAAGGTGCCCAAGGTGTCCTCGACCATGGTCTGCATGCGGTCCGTGGCTTCGGTGAGAAGTTGAGCGGTTTCCTCATCCTCACCTTCCTCTCGCCGTTCACGGGCGTATTCACGCAATCCTGCCAATGGGTTTTTCAAAGCGTGCATCAAGTGGGATGTCACGGCTCCTACGCCGGCGGCCTTACAGGCTTGGGCCAAGCGTTGGTTAGACTCCACCAGTTTTTGCGTTCTTTCGGCCAAGGCATCTTGGGAACGCCTTAGGCGTCGCAGGAAAGATATAAAGACGAGCAATATGAGACCGCCGCCACCCGTGAAGGCGAACAAGCCTTGGCGAATCAGTTTCCCGTCGAGGGCTTTGCGTTCGGCAGCCAGAGGATCACCTTCCATCTGTAATAAGATGAAGCCCGATTCTCGATCCTCCCCCAACCAATGAAGAATGGAAAGTTGGGCAGGCTCTCGGAACTGGACCAGTGGAGTATTGCGGGCAATTTCGAAGTCGGCTGCGGTAGGAAGAACTTCATCTTCGATTGCACTGAAGGAGGCGAGAGCATCTCCCTCGTCATCGAATGATATCGCTCCCTTGACTTCGGGGATTTCCAATGCTCGCAAGGCGCTTTCCTCCAAGACCTCCTCGCTGTCGTGAAGAAGTTCGTTCATTCCAAGCTCGATGTAGTCCAAATCCCGAACCAGGGCATCGTCCGCAACCATCTTGAACGTTTCCTCAACCAGTGGGGTCATTGCCCCCGCAATGCGAGCGAGAGCTTCCGTCCGCAATTGTTCGCGGAGGTCGAACAGCAAAACCGCAAGCATTACCCCATAGGTGGCGAGTATTATGGCAAGAGTTCTTCGCGAACCCAGAAAGCCCTCCTGTGTCCCTTTGATTGAATTACCCATCTTAACAAAATGGTTCAGTTCGACCATTTCATTCCTGCGGAAAATACGTTTGCCTCGTATTCGTAGTCAGGGTCGTTGGAGTCGTCTCGTTCACTTTTCCATAAGGCAAAGATATTCCACTTCTCATTAATTTTACGATCCGCCTCAAACTCGGTGGCAAACCCATTTCTTTTGAAAAGTTCATCGGCCGAGGTTTTTCTGATATCGTATTCGGAATGAGAGGCTCTTAGATTTGCCGAAAGGGTCCATCGACCTATTTTGTGAGAAAGCTTGAGGTTTCCGTTTAGGCTCGTGTAATCGTAATATCCGCCTGCATTATCAGTGGTCTTGTGGACATGTCCGGATAGGCTTACTTCCCAGTCATCTTCTTTTCCAAGATTTCTTGATGCGTTGATTCCCGACCCCACCGTACGAGTCTCAGAGGTGGAATCCATGGAGAAGCCATATCTGTTCCTTTGAAGGCGTTCATCATAGTCCTTCCATCTACTGAAAATGTAAAAGCTTAAGGCTTTGTCCTCTTCGCCTTTCCACTTCAGGATCGATCGTAATTCCTTTTCTCCATAATCCTCTGAACTCATGGCATAGACGTCTCGGGCGGCGGCCAATTCCAAAGTCCCCGTGAGGCCTTCTCCCAACGGAAACGATACGAACGGTCGCATTTCGCTCTTGTTCGATTGGACCATGAAGGAATAAGGGGAATCGAGGTTCTC
>CAWVZQ010000107.1:0-8662 GCA_963934405.1 uncultured Opitutales bacterium
TGGTAGGCAACGCGACGCTTGAGCAGACTTGCCAGTTCTTTGCCGGCAATCCGCTTTTGCTCGGGGGTCAACTCCAGGGGATCGACCTCGGGAAGTTCTATGGCTAGCTGGCGAGCCAAGTCCTCTGAAGCTGCTCGGCGAGGAGCAAACAAAAGGATAGGCCCCATACGAGTTTCCAATGCGCGAGCCACAAGAGCGGGCAAGAAGTTTCTCCCCTTTCGAGGTTCTCTCGAATCCTTCAATAGAGCCTCGGCAAATATCTCGTCCAAAGGTACGGGCCTTCTTCCCTCGCTCACCAGTTCAACATCACGACCATGGCCGGTCAACCAGTCCGCCACCTCTGCGGGATTGGACACGCTCCCGCTCATCAGAAAAAGTTGAGTGGAGGCTGGCGCAGTAGCAAGGGTTACCTCGTATGCAGGTCCGCGTTGGGCGTCTCCAAGCAACTGATACTCATCCACCACGAACAGGTCGGGGCCTTCGCCTCGAAGCATGGAGGCGCGCTGTGTTTCAAGAGTCGCCACGATCACGCGGGCATCTGGTTTGTGCCGAACGTCGCCGGTAACTAGTCCAACTTCCCACCCACGAGCCCGCCACTCCCGAAACTTGTCGTTGGCCAAAGCTCGCGTTGGGACGGTGTAGACGGCACGCCCTCTCCAGGAAGATTCAATAAGAAGCTCGAACACATAAGTTTTACCGGCGCCCGTAGGGGCATGCAAAACCACGTCCCGACCATCTCGCAAAAGTCCCAAGGCGCGACTTTGCCAAGTATCGGGAAGCATCAGCTTTTCACCGAAATCTTTTATATCCGATTGCATCCAGGCATGCTCCACGTTGAATAAGAGGGGTTGTGAACAAGTATTGGCCACATGCAAACAGGATTTGCAAATTGATAAAGTTCCCGAGGAGAGCCGAAGAGCAGTCGCCGTCATGCTGAATATCATCGTAGCTTGCGGTCGATCTCGCGTAATTGGCAAAGCGGGGCGACTCCCATGGGACATCAAAGAAGACTGGGAATACTTTCTGGAAACCACAAAATCAGGCACTCTTATCATGGGTAAACATTGCTTTGCGGAAATGGGGCGGCACACGAAAGACCGCAAGGTGATTGCCCTTAGCCGTAACCCAAAAGTCGAATTCCCGAAAACCCGAAAGGCCGGCTCACTGCCGGAAGCTCTTGCGATGGCGGAAGGCGACGGGGGCGATGTCTGGATATGCGGTGGTCGTATCGTCTACGAGGAAGCCATGCCATTGGCCGACTGCCTTTACCTAACGCTAATTGATGCCGAATTCGAGGGAGACGTCTTTTTCCCCCCATGGGAACATATGTTCACACGGGAGCTTTCACGTCGAGAAAGTGAAAGCTCGGGTTATCGCCTAACCTATCTAACCTTGGCCAAGGAGAAGTGAACGGGATTATCCCGAAGGCTTGCGCCTACCTCGGGATACGATAGGGTACCAGATTTACTATCCTACAAAAATGGAGTCATTACGCTTTTTAAGTCCTAAAGAGATCGATGATATTCGCATCGAGTTCGGCACGCCGGTATTCGTCTACGACGAAGCAATCTTGCGTGAAAACGCTCGCACGCTGAAAGCCTTTCCGAACGCGTTCGGCCTCAAGCCTCGCTACGCCATGAAGGCAGCTCCGACAGCCGCTATCATACGGATTTTCAACCAAGAGGGTCTGGAAATCGACGCCAGTTCGGGTCATGAGTTGGAACGTGCCATACGCGTCGGTTTCGGAACGGAATCAATCTCTCTAAGCACACAGGAAATGCCGGAAAACTTCCGAATTTGGGTAGATGAGGGAGTGAGCCTCAATCTATGCTCTCTAAACCAGATTAAGCTCTTCGCGAAGACTTGCCCTGGGAGAACCGTTGGACTTCGTTTCAATCCCGGGCTCGGATCGGGAGGCACCAACCGAACAAACGTGGGCGGCCCCGCAAGCAGTTTCGGAATCTGGAAAGAAGACCTCGAAGAGGCTCGAAAGCTCTGCGAGGAAGGAAATTTAGAAGTTACGCGTATCCACACCCACATCGGATCGGGATCGGATCCGGAAGTCTGGAAAAAAGTAGCGGGCATGAGCTTGGACATCGTAAGGCAATTTCCCGATGTCCAGAGCCTGAATCTAGGCGGAGGTTTCAAGGTTGGTAGAATGAGCGAAGAAACCTCTACGAATCTAGGCGAAGTGGGCGGCCCGGTGAAAACGGCATTCGAAGAATTCGCAACCGAGACAGGCCGTGAACTTCTCCTCGAACTGGAACCCGGCACTTTTCTCGTGGCCAATGCCTGTTCACTTGTGACCAAGGTCCAAGACATCACTTCTACAGGAGATGAAGGCTATCGCTTTCTAAAGCTGGATGCGGGCATGACTGAAATTCTGCGACCTTCTCTTTACGGCGCTCAACACCCGATCATTCTCCTGCCCGAGGACTTGGAAGCAAGCCCCCGAGCAGAAATGGAGCAGGTGATAGTGGGACATTGCTGCGAATCCGGCGACTTGCTGACGCCAACCGAAGGAGACCCCGAGGTCTTGGCCACGCGCCTGCTTCCCGAAGGACAAGTGGGCGACTCTTGTATAATTGAGGGAGTGGGCGCCTACTGCTCCGCCATGTCGGCCAAGAACTACAACTCTTTTCCCGAGGCTCCCGAAGTTCTGCGACGCGAGGACGGTTCCTTTGCCCTCATTCGGAAACGACAGTTGCTCGACCAAATCCTAGACAACGAATTGGTCCCGTGACCCCTTCGGGCTTACGTCATTTCCCATTGGGCGAACAGGTGCCCGCCAGTGAACACGCCGTCTGCGTGAGCCTGCCCACGATGGCCGACGTCGTCGGTTATGAGACCAAGGATCCTAAAGTCATCAAGAAGATCCCCGCAGGGTATCCACGTTTTGTGACTCACAGGCTGATATCCCGGTTGATCAATGAACTGCTTTTGGAAAAGGGATACCAGAATCGGACGGGCTTTGCCTTGGCAAGTCGTAGGGCAGTCGATGACTTCCGAGAATTCCTCACTCCGCACGAAATCGAGTTCGAGGAAAGAAATGGGTTTGTACTCGCTCACGCAAAGGAGTCCCCTGAATTACAAAAGGCGGGCAAAGCTTTTCTTCAGCATACGGGGTTTTCGATCTCATCAAGACAAGCAGAAGACATATTAGCCGCTCGCGGCGTGGCGACTGTCCGACAAGAAGAAACGGAAGAGGAGGAAAACGCATCGGTACAGGCCCGCATGCAAATTGCCGATGCCATGGGCGAAGAAATTTCACCCGAGAATATCCTCCTCGCTACATCGGGAGCCAATGCATTCCACGCCCTATTTCGCGGGACCCGAGAACATCTTGCCGACCGAGGCCGGACGCTCTGGATACAGTTTGGCTGGCTCTATGTGGATACGATCAAGGTTCTCAATAATTTCTGCGGGGAGCGAGTGGAGGCAATAGCCATCCACAATGTGTCGGACCTTTCGGAACTACGAAAACTCTTCAGCGAAAGAGGATCCGAAATTGCCGCGGTAGTGACCGAGGTCCCCACCAATCCCCTTTTCCACACCTGTGATCTGGATGAGGTCAGGGATCTTTGTCGCGCAAACGGCGCTATGCTGGTTGCAGACCCGACAATGGCTAGCCCAAGAAACGTAAAAGTGGCAAACCACGCGGATGTGATCGTGAACAGTCTCACGAAATACGCATCCAACGAGGGCGACGTGATGCTAGGCTGTCTCGCCTTCCCAAAAAACTCGACCGTCCATGAGGAATGGATAGACAAAGTCAGGCATTACATTGCCCCACCCTATTCCCGTGACCTAGGACGCCTTGCGTTTGAGATGCGTCACTACCCGGAACTGGTCGAGCACACGAATAAGAACTTAATGGAGTTGGCGACGTTCCTTGAAAGTCATCCCTCCGTCAAAAAGTTGCACTGGTCTTATTCGGAACCCTTTGGAGGCAATTACCGGAAGCTGGCTGGGGATGAGAAACCGGGATGCGCGTTAGCTTTCGAACTGGAGGGAGAGATTGAATCCTTTTACGATAAAATTCGTATACTGAAAAGCCCAAGTTTCGGAACCAAGTTTTCTCTCCTTTGCCCCTATGTCCATCTGGCCCACTACGACCTGATGCAAAACAACCAAGGCAGAAACCTTCTCGCATCGGCAGGACTGTCGCCCGAATTGATTCGGGTATCGGTCGGAGAAGAGGAAGTACAGGAAATAATCTCCGTCTTCAGCGAAGCTCTATAAAAAGCTAAGGGCTGAGAATCCTCAAAGGATTCTGTTTCCAGTAGCGGAAACTATCGAGATTCACTCGAAGGTGTGAGGATCCAGAACCTTCCTGACACGTTTCTTGGAAAGCCGAGAAAATTCAGGCAAGCCGTTTTCGTGCGGGACTGCCACTTCGCCTTGAATCAGCGGCTGGGCATACTTTATGAATTTCGCAGTCATGCTTACTCCGTCTTCCGAAATCCAATCTGCGGGAATCTCCTTAACTCCATTGGCAATTTCGGAAAGTGGAGCCAATCCGGTTTCGCATGAGTAAAGTTCATCTTCGCCCCGAACGAGAATGACCATTTTGTCGGTTTCTCCCTCAATGGCAGCTCGAACCGCCGCCTGCCCTGCCATAAACGCCTCATCATTGTCGGTCTGCGACGCACAATGAGCGGCCGCTCTTTGGCCAGTACCCAATTTGGATGAACGCGCCTTAACCGCCAAGTTCTCTTCGACAAGATTAGCTAAAGCCTCTCCCACTCCACCAAGTTGGGCGTGCCCAAAAGCGTCCTTCCCCGATCCTGAATTGGCTATGTAGTTGCCGTCTTTGTCCCGGAGGCCTTCACCGACAACGACCAAGCAGTAACGGTTTTTCTTCAAAACCTCTTGGACGTCCTCGACGAATTTCTGCCGGGAAAAAGGAAGCTCGGGAAGGTAAATCAAGTGGGGAGCGTCATTGGGATTTTCACGACGTTTAGCCAAAGTAGCGCCGGCGGCAATCCAGCCGGCATTACGCCCCATGACCTCTACGATTGAAACAAGATCGTGCTGGCCCATGGACTCGTGATCGAGCGCCATCTCGCGAACCACGGTGGAGATGTATTTCACTACGCTGCCATAACCCGGACAATGATCGGTAGTCACGAGGTCGTTGTCGATGGTTTTGGGAATACCTATCACGCGCAATTTGTAATCTCTTTCTTGAGCGAGCTGGGATATTTTGTCCGCGGTGTCTTGCGAATCGTTCCCTCCCGCGTAAAAGAAATATCGGATGTTGTGAGCCTCGAACACATCGACTATTCGTTGAAAGTCTTCGTCGCGCTTAAGCTTGAAACGACAGGTGCCGAGAGCGGAAGCAGGCGTATGCCTAAGTCCTCGAATATTCTGCTGCGACTCTTCCGCAAGATCGATGAGATCTTCCTTTAAAATCCCAAAGACACCGTTGAGCCCACCATAAATCTCCTCAATACACGGGTTGTTGAGGGCTTCCGTCACCACACCGGCCACGCTCGCGTTAATTACGGAAGTAGGACCGCCCGATTGGGCGACCAAACAATTACCTTCAAGTTCCTCTGACATGTGTCTTTCTGATCAAAATGAAAAGCTGAAAAGTGCATAAGGTTCTCGCCCTCATGGCAATCGCAAAATTTACGAGGCCCTATTTAAATAACCCGAAAGAAAAGGGGAAAAGGAGGATCAGAGCGAGCTGTAGCTACAAAATGGTCGCGGGCTTGTATTCCGCTGCATCGGGGTATCGCTCGCCCCAAGATTTGGCTCGCTCGAGGAAGCCTTCCACTTGATGAACGGCTGCCCCCACTCGGGTTTCGCCTTCAGAGATTAAAAGATCGATGGCTTCGACCGAAAGCCCCACTCGGTCGTCTGAAGCCAAGCGACCCGGGAGATCGTTGCTAGCAATACGACCTTCGCGAAGATCACGAACAGTGGCTACGGCATGCTCCTTGATGGCGGCGTGGGCATCCTCCCGCCCGGCACCCGCCTTCACGGCTTCCATCATTATGGTCGTTGAGAGAAGAAAGGGCAGGTAGCGACGGCACTCAGCGCCAATCACTTCTGGGAAAACTTCCATTTGTACGAGTACTGTAAGAAAAGTTTCGAGCAAGCCGTCTATCGCATAAAACGCATCCGGAAGAGCGACGCGACGAACGACTGAGCAAGAAACGTCGCCTTCGTTCCATTGATCTCCCGAAAGAGAAGCGACCATGGCCAGATGTCCCGAAAGAATAGCATGAAAGCCGTTAATCCGTTCGCAGCTTCTGCTATTCATCTTGTGAGGCATGGCGGAAGAACCTGTCTGCCCCTTGGCAAAGCCTTCCCCCATCAACTCATGCCCCGCTGCGATGCGGAGGGTCTTCGCGAAACTGGCAGGCCCGGAAGCAAGCCTGAAGAGAAGTGATACGGCTTCGAAATCGAGACTTCGGGGATAGACTTGGCCCACGATCTGCAAGGAACCCGGTGAACCGAGGTGCTCAAGCAAGAGACCATCGAGTCGCTCGGCCTTTTCAATGTCACCCAGAAGAGTGATTTGATCGAGACGAGTGCCCACCGCACCTTTTAGCCCCCGAAAGGGGTAAGTAGCGCACAGGCGGACCAAACCATCTAGCGATCGTTCCAATTCCTCGCCATGCATGGCAAACCGTTTTCCAAGAGTTGTCAACTGGGCGGGGACATTGTGCGAACGCGCCGTAAGTGGAAGTGCCTTGTGATCGGCCGCCTGCTTGGCCAAGGCCAGGAGCGAGGAAACACCCTTTTCCAGAACAATGCCGAGAGATCGGTGGACCTGAAGTTGTTCAACGTTTTCCGTAAGGTCGCGGCTTGTCATTCCCTTGTGAGCATGCTGGTGACCAGCTTTCGAGGCGAATTCCTCCAACCGGGCCTTCACATCGTGCTTGGTCACCTTCTCCCGTTCATTGATAGCCTCAAGGTCTACCTGCGTCTTTACTCGTTCGGAATCCTCAATGGCATCGGCGGGAATATCCAAACCGAGGTCGCGCTGAGCCTTCATCACTGCAATCCAGAATTCGCGTTCAAGAATCACCTTCCCCTCGGGCGACCACAAATCGCACATAGCGGAGGAAGCGTATCGATCAGCAAGAATGTTGGGTATGGAAGCAGTCATATCGGAAAAAGAGATGAAATTTCTATTAGAGACGGAATAATCTTAAACTTCGGAAGATGGTTCCATGGACTCCAAGGAACGACAAACGGCATCGATAATGAATTCAGGGGTGGAAGCTCCCGCAGTTACGCCAACGCTCTGAAACTCGGACATGACGCAAGGATCAAGTTCCTCTGCCGTCTCAATATGAAAGGTCGGTCGGTTCTGGGACTCGGCCAACTTGGCCAATTTACAGGTATTGGCTGAATGATGGCCACCGATGACGACTATGGCCTCTGCCCCTTCAGCCACTAACTGACGCAAGTCCGACTGACGTTCCTTGGTCGCGCCGCAAATCGTATCGAATACGACAAGCTCGGGATACTTTTGAGCAAGAAGAGCCGAAAGGTGTTCGAATTCGTGAGTAAACATGGTCGACTGCGAGACCATCACCACACCGTTCTCGAAATCGGGCAACGCACCCAAATCCTCTTCAGTCTGGACGGCATGACCTCTCCCGGCAGCATATCCCATGAGACCAATAACCTCGGGATGGCGAGGATCCCCGAAAATAACTACGTCGTAACCCTTAGTCGCATGCATGCGCACCTTGCCCGCAATAATTCCAACATCCGGGCAGGTCGCATCCTTGAAGGGCAAATCGAGACTCTTGAGGTACTTTCTACGCTCGGGCGAAATGCCATGAGCACGCACGACGACGACGGAATCATCGCGTTCATCCTCATCCAACTCTATGGACGAACTACTTCGGTAGTCCCCCACCTCGCGAACGCCCTCTGTGCTGAGTGCCGTCATCATCTGGTTGTTGTGAATCAGTGGCCCGTCCGTATAAACGGTCCGTTTTCCACCATCGGCTTGCTCGCGAGCAACCTGAATGGCACGCTCGACTCCCCAGCAAAAGCCGGCGCTTTTAGCTCGAATAACTTTCATACTACCTCACCCACCTTAGCTGGTGATCTTTAGTCGTTCAACAATATAGATTTGCCTAAAGGATGCCAAAGCAGGCAATCTTTGCGACATGATGAATTCAGTAATGGCCAAAATGTCAAAAACCTTGGCAATTCTTCTCCTGCTTACCCTTGGGAGTGAATTGTGTGCCGCAAAAAAAGTGGCACAAGCAACTCTTGCAGTCTCGGAACAGACGTACACGCAGAAAACACCTACGAGGGGGGGAACCGGCAAAATATACATGGATCGGGAAATATCTCAGGTCATGGGGCACCTTGGCGCCGGTTGGTTGGAGCGATCCGAACGAGAGCGCGAGGAAAGGACCGATCTCCTAGTTAAAAACCTCGATTTGAAGCCAGACGAGACCGTGGCCGATATAGGCGCAGGTTCGGGTTACTTCACCTTTCGGATGGCAAAACTAGTGCCTGAAGGCAAAGCATACGCCGTTGATATCTCCAAGGAAATGCTCGCCATTGTCAAAGGTCGCATTGGCAAATTCAAGACCGAGAACGTAATTCCCGTACTCAGCACGATAACCGATGTCAAACTACCCGAGAACTCTGTCGATTGCGTCCTCATTGTGGACGCTTA
>CAWVZQ010000108.1:0-8622 GCA_963934405.1 uncultured Opitutales bacterium
TCATGCCAAGTCTCAGCTCCAATGCCATTCACCATATCGGGATCCAATTGATCCAGTCGTAACTTGCCCTTTTGTTTTTCCGGTCCGTGGCAACGAAAACATCGCTTCGCCAGTATGGGTTTCACTGATTGCTCGAAATCGTCTCCGCCGTAAGCAGTGGCATTTGTGAATACCGAACCAAAGGCGAGAAAGATTGCAAGATTTAGGTGAGGAATCTTCATTTGAATGAAACCTAGACCTTAGTTTGACATTCCCATCTAGTCACTAATGGAATGAGCGATCACAAAGGATTTATAGGGGCAAGGATCGGTCTTTTCCTCTCGAAACTAATTCTTTTTCTTTGTCTTCCCAATGTTTGGCTAGAGCCTGAACTTGCTTTGGATTTTCCTCGGCAAGGTCATTGATCTCGTTTGGATCGTTGGCGAGGTCGTAGAGTTCCCAATTTGCCTTCTTCCCATTGTCACGGTTGAAGACCAGTTTCCATTTCCCAGAACGAAGGGCTCGTCCTTTGGCGTGATGAAAGAATAGTATCGCAGGATTCGGTTGATTCTTACCTTGAAGGGATGGGAGTAGGGATCGACCATCCCACTTGATGCGAGGCTTGCCGTCGGAGGTGTTCGGGGGGACTACTTTCGTGGCGTCGAGAATAGTTGGCATCAAGTCCACGAGGTGGGAGAGAGTATCTACAGTTTTGCCTTTGCCTAAGATGCCTTTTGGCCAGTGAGCAATCATCGGTGTGTGGATTCCTCCCTCGTGGTCGTATTGTTTGAAAAGGCGATAGGGGGTGTTGGAGAGGTTGGCCCAGCCGTAACCATAGCTTTGATAGGTTATCTCGGGCCCTGGCATTAGGTTGGGGAGATTGCCCGGCTTCATGGGCCGACCGTCTCTTGTTTTCCCAGGTAGGTAGGAGCCTTTCCGAGTGGGACCGTATTCGACGTGACAGCCTCCATTGTCGACCGTAAAAAGAGATAGCGTGTTTTCAAACCGACCGGCTTTTCGGAGAGCGTCGATGACCTTCCCGATGGCCTCGTCCATGATCGTCACTTGAGCGGCGTAGACTTCCATGCGGCGTTGTTGCCATGCTTTATTAGATTCGTCTTTCCATGCGGGAACTTTTGGATGGCGATCGGAAAGGGATACGCCTTCGGGGACAACGCCAAGATTCTTCATTCGTTGAAGGCGTTGCTTGCGGAGTTTATCCCAACCTGGGGAGAACGCGCCTTTATATTTTGCGACGTCTTTTTCGGGAGCGTGCAAGGGCCAGTGAGCCGCAGTGAAGGGCAGGTAGAGAAAAAGCGGTTTGTCTTTTGGGACCTTTTTGAGGAAAGCAAGGGCGTTGCCGGCTATAGCTCTCGTGAAATAATATTCTGGGTTGTCGCGGAATTCGTGTTCAACGTTCTTACGGTTTCGACTGAGGCTAAATGGGGCGAAGAAACTGGCGGCCCCACCCAAGATGCCGTAGAAGTTATCAAAGCCGCGGTCATTCGGATAAACTGTTTTTCCATTCTTTCCGGCAAGGTGCCATTTCCCAGACATGAGGGTGGTGTATCCGGCTGAGCGAAGAGCTTCCGGAAGGGTCGGGCAACGCGGATGCAGGTGACCGTCTTTAAGAGATGTGCGGTGGTAGACCCCGGTAAGAAGGGATGCACGTGACACCCAGCACATGTTTTCGCTATAAAAGTTCGTGAAACGGAGGCCGCCTTTGGCTAGTGAGTCGAGGTTGGGCGTACGTATCTCACCGCCAAAGCAACCAAGATCGGAATAGCCCATATCATCCGACATGATGAGCAGGATATCGGGTCTTTTTGCGAAGAGGGAACATGAAACTCCCAAAACAAGAAGGATGAGTACAAGGGTCTTGGAAGTCATGGCCTTATGGATTGAAATGAAATCTTTCAGGCAACAGCTTTCCCATGAAGTGGGTTTCGAACGAGGCAGTGTCTTTGACCGAGGCAATGTAGACGGGGAAATCATCCTTGCAGAATTCCGCCATAACTTGACGGCATGCTCCGCATGGTGCCGCCAATTCGTCAGCCACTATTGCTATGGCTTGAAAAGACTTCTGCCCGGCCGAGACTGCAGATGTCAAGGCCACGCGTTCAGCGCAAATCGTAAGTCCATAGGATGCGTTTTCGACGTTGCAACCCAAGAAAATCGAACCGTCTTCGGTGAGAAGAGAAGCACCCACTGAAAACTTCGAATATTTCGAATGGGCATTATGCCGAGCTTTGGCCGCCGCTTCCAGTAGTTCGATCGCGCTATGCTTGCTCATCCGTTTTGGGGAAATGACCGTCGGGAAATCTAATTGTGCTTGGAGTCGCCAGTTCTATGCCGTGCTTTTCCTGTAAATCGTAAGCAGCCTTACGAATGGCGTTCTTAGTCTCGATCAGACGGTGAGGACTCTTTAGGGTGTAACTAACTCGCCATCGGTTTCCGTGGTCGCCTGATTCTTTTAATGCAATGACGGCACTAACGTCCTTAAGCACCAGTCCTGTGGCGACTGCTTTTTCCCAGACTTCCAAAAGAAAAGCATTTACCTTGTCGGATGCCGTACCGTAACCAATCATGAAGTCGACATGGTTGCGTACCCCACGTCTTAAGTCGGTTTTCAGTATATCTACTCGAGATTGTCTTAGTTTATAATTTGGAAGGATTATGTCATGACCGTCCACTAGGTCGCGAATGATTGTCTGGAGGCCGTTGATTTGAAGAACGATTCCGCGAATACCATCTTCCTTGACTATTATTACGTCGCCGCGTTCGATTCTTCCTTGGCCGATTAAGATTATTCCACTGAGGAAATCACCCGCCCAATACTCCTTGGTTGCAAAAACAAAAAGGGCGAGGAAACCTAGCACGCTCGTGGTCTGAAGCCAGTCTTCGAATCCCCAAATGTTGATTAAAAGAACGGTAGCTATGCAGAAGATAATTGCGCAAACAACGAGTTCTAGCGTCCGGGAGGTGTGAGTTTCCGTCGTGCGGGTTACCTCCTCGATAGTACGAGTTTTCCCGTATTTTTGAAGAATTACTGCTTCGACAAAATGAATCAGGAGGTAGCTCGCAAGGATCACGAGGAAAGTTTGGCTAAAGGATACAGCCAATCGAAACTCGAACACGACTGCCACAAGATAAGTGGCAAACAGGAGGAAGTTTCCGCAATGCAGAATGCGGAGACGAATTCGACTTCGGTTTTCGTCCTTGATGCCTCCGTAGTGATTTGCAAACTTCTTGGAAAACACCAAGATGAAGAAGTTTACGCCTAATGTGAAATAGTCTAGCGGACCGAGTATTTTTAGGTGTTCCGCAACTATTTGACTAATTTCATTCATTCCTGAGCTTATTCTTGATTTTCCTCATTCGTCACTTCTTTTTTTCCATGGTCGTAGTGTAGTGAATTTTGAGGATTGCAATGAGAAGCTCGTTGCTTGGCGACGGTTTCCCTGGAAATAGCATTTATTCCTAGACCAGGAAGAGGGAGAGGGGCTTTGGTTTACTTTAGGCTCGAAAGGTAGGCGATGATGTCACGCATTTCGTTCTTAGTGAGAATAGCTCCAGACGGTGGCATGGGAGAGGTAAGAACCTCTTTTGCAATCAGGGAACGGTTTAGCGTAGAGTCTTTTCCTTCGTGAGTTGCAAAGGAATAGGTGTTTGGAGTGGCCTTCACGATTGAGCCGGAAACCGTGGATCCGTCCTTGAGAGTAGCCACGAGTAGCCCATATCCTTCGGCGAGCTCGGCTTGCGGGTTGACCAATGACTCGAGGATTTTTTCAGTAGATAGGCGAGAAGCGACCTTTGACAGGTTTGGGCCGAGCACGCCACCAGTTGATCCGATTTTGTGGCACCGTATGCATTGAGCGGCCGGGTGCCCCATGGTTAGTTCCTTGCCTTTTCGGGCGTCTCCGCCTTGCAATGTTGGATGGAAGGCCCCCAGTGGACCACGAGTGGCAAGTCGCTCGTCCAGTGCCTTGGCCTTGGCTTTGGAGACTGGCCCCTTTGCAGTTTTGGCTACTTCCAGAAGATCAAGCTCGAGTTCGGGATCAACCTTTGCAAACTGTTTGGCCAACAATTCGTCGGCCTTTTTGTCATCTGACTGAGCGAGGTTTCCAAGGGCGGACCTTTTTTCAGTCAAGGTGCCTGATTCCAAGGCCTTGGCAAAGACCTCCACCCCGGAGAGTCCAGCGGCCCAGGCTCGTTTTTGCCCAGCGGCCCGAAGGCGGGCATCCTTGGACTCAAGAGCAAATTCGACGAATTTCCCTAATGCCGGATCGCTGAGTTCCGCCATGGTATCAAGCAACTGAGCTTGTAGGTATGGAGTAGCTCGTTCCGATTCATAAGCGGCATGGACCACAGGAAGAAGATCGAAAACATTTAGCTTTTCAATGGCCTTGGAAAGCACGGTGAGAATCTTCGCGGATGCATTCTTAACCAAGTCATCCGCGACCATGGCCAAAGCTTTGGCGGCCGGCTTGGGGTCGCGTGACGGGTATTCCCGATAGCGTCCTTCGACTGCATCCAAGACTGGAGGTTGTGCCCAAAGGGCGAGGCAGGCGAGGGCGGTGGTCCGCATGTTTTCGGGAGAGGATTGGTTGGCGGCATAGCGGGCCAACCGTTTGGCGTCTGATGGTCGGCCCACACGGAAGTTCGCATTGATCGCTCGTCTGAGAAGTGGCTCGCCCTCGAGATCGGGTCGGTCAAGAATTTCGGCTAGAGCGGGCAGGGCTTCGGGAATGGAGAAGTCATCGTGGATTGCACGGGCTGTTTCCGTGACCAAGTAAAGGTCTCCATCCTTGAGGAAGGAAGAGATTCCCGGGTGGGCGTGTCTGCGTAGGGCAAGGATGGCAGCAAGGCGGACCGAGGAATGGGTAGAGCTTATTGTCTCAAGGAGGACTTTTGGGTCGCCTTTGGTGGAACCGACCAAACCCATGACTAAGCTGTGGCGCAGAAACACATCTAGGTCATCATTTTCCTCGACCAGTTCGAGCAGGGGTCGAATGGCTTTCGGGCTCTTGAGTTTTCCGAGGGCGATAGCCGAGTGAAAGCGGACGCGAACGGATGGATCCTTGAGCAAGCCAACGAGGGGTGCACCGGCTTGCTCGTGAGCAGATTCACCCAGCACCTTGGCTGCTTGAGCCCGAACTTCTGAATCCTTGTCAGTAAGGAGTTCCAGCAGAGGACGTACAACGTCGGGATCCTTACCCCGTCCATCCGGCCAGCCTCTGGCAACTTGGCCTATTCCCCAGATCGCGTGCAGGCGGGCCAATTGGTTTTCGGTTTGTCGCGCTACTGCGAGAAGGGTCTTTTGCCCGCTTTTCCCCTTTCTGGCCAATTCGAATTGAGCGGCCTTGCGGACCCTGAGATCAGGCTCTGCAAGGCAGGCCATGAGGTAGGTTTCGTCCTTTCCGGACATTCCTTCCGACAAGATTTTGCTCGTTCTTTTGCGCGCGGAATTGTCCTTCCCTACGGTTGAATCAATCTTCCAGACTCTTCCCCGTTCGCTCGGACCGTTCATCCAATCCGTGACGTAAAGGGCTCCATCAGGTCCGAATGCAACCCCCGTGCTGCTTCCTCCTGTGGGGATGGTCTGCTCGTCATACATCTCGAAGGCGGCTCCTTTTGGGCGGACCTTGAACGCAGACATTTTTCTGCCTTGTGCGAGGAAAAAGAAATTGCGGAATTGATCGCTCAGTGCGGTACCCGGATCATAGGCGAAACCGCAGGGACCGTTGGAATAATTGGCCAAGGGTGGCACGATGAAGGCCGCTTGCCCAGCGAATCTGGGGCGGAAGAGCCCCTCCTTCATCCAGACGTTATAGGGCTTCTCACCCGATACCTTGGCGAAGTCCTGATACCCGTGCCATTGCCAGTGGAGGCGCCAGGCGGTCATTCCTCCTTCGATGATATAGATGAAGCGCTCCCGTTCCCCGGGGTAGTCCCCGTCGTTATCCACGCTGAAAAGGTTTCCGAATTCGTCGAAAACCGGTTCCTGTCCGTTACGAACACCAAGGGCAAAGAGCTCAAGATTCGAACCGTCCGGTTCGCAACGCATGATCCCACCCCGGTGCGGGTAGACGAAACGTTCACCGTTTTTTCCCGTGGCATTGATTCCCTTGTCCGCCACCGACCAGTAGATTCTACCGTCCGGTCCCATAGTCAGTCCGGAGACATTGTGTCCTCCCTGTCCGATGTGGATGGAATAGCCCCGACTGAGCAAGGTTCGCTTGGCCGGTTTCCCGTCCTTGTCGAAGTTTTCGTACTTCCAAACGTCTGGCTCGACAGTGGCATAAGCCGCGCCTTCGGCCCAGAGAACACCGGCGGCGATACCAGTGAGAGGGGTACCTAAGTCGCCGTCGATTAGAATGCTCTTGTCCGCCTTGCCATCTCCGTTCGTATCCTCGACGCGGAGGATTTCTTCTTTTTGTACTGCGAGGTCCTTCCAGTCTCTTTGACCGTCCTCATTGCGGTCGGGTGGGGAGTAGGGCCTGACGTCCGGGAATTGTTCGGGTCCCATCGCCTTCTTGTAGAACCTAAGCCTGTCCTCCAAGCTACGAATGGAAAGGTCGTGCTTCACCCAAGGCCTGTGGTTTCGGAGATCAAGGCTGGAAATCTTCCGGCGGCTCACGCGCGTGACATAAGCTTTGCCCTGCCCGTCGAAACTGATTGCCACCGGACTAGCGACGAGCGGATTTTCCGCCCATAACGAAACCTCCAAGCCACTGGGATCTTTTCTTAGGGGAGGCGAGGCCTTGGCTAATTTCTTGGAAACGGGAATGCCTTTGATTCGAAAGGTGTGGAGGTTTACCCATTTGTTTTCGTTGTTTCCTTGGGAGACGAAACGAATGAAGCGCGCGGAAGTTTCGGTGGTTTCGAACTTGGCGACCTGATCTCCTTTTCCCGGGCTTTTGCCCTTGTATGCTTCGTTCCATTTCTTCCCGTCCATGGAAGTCAGGACGGAAAACTCATAGTTCCGGGTGCCCCGTGAAAACCCAGCCTCGAAGGTGGAGAAGGTCTCCTTCTTGTCGAGTTTTAGCTGGAGCCATTGATCTTTGCCTTCGGCGGACCACCTGGAGTTCACGCTTCCGTCGATGGCATGCTCGGGACCATTTCCGGATTGAGAAGCAGAGGCGCTAACCTCGATTATCTCCGAGTGGAGCAGGTTGTAAACGGACAGAAATAGCAGGGAACAATATAGAGTGACTTTAAGAAACATCTTAGGGATTGGAGTTGAGAGTGGGCATGGGGGCATTCGTTTCCTTGAGCCAACGGGACAGTTTTTGATTGAGGCGCTTGGCGACCTCGGGGCTTTCCTTTGTGAGGTTTCTTTTTTCGCTCAAGTCATCGTGCAGATCATAGAGTTCGAGAGATTCGTCGTCATAGTTACGGATCATCTTCCATTTCCCTTCCCGTATGGCTCCGGCCAGGCGATTACCCATGTGCCAAGCATAGTTCGGGAAGTGGAAATAAATCGTTTTGCGGGTGAGTTTTCCCGTTTGCCTGAAGAGGGGCAGGAGGCTTTCCCCATCGATCGGTTTGCCGCTCGGCTTCAAACCCGCCATTTCGAGAAAGGTCGGGTGAAAATCCATGCTGATCACGGGTACCTTGCAAAGTTTTCCCTGAGGAACCTGGCCGGGCCAACGGACAATCAGGGGTACCCGGATGCCTCCTTCGTAGAGATGCCCTTTCGATTCCCTCAGAGGGCGGCAGTCGGAAACTCCGGCAAACCCACCGTTGTCACTGGTAAAGATCACAAGGGTATCCTTTTCCATGTCCATTTTTTTCAAGGCCTTGAGAAGCCGGCCGATGGCCAGGTCCATGGCCTCGATCATAGCTCCGTAGCGGGTATCGTTGAGTCCGGGTCCTTTGCGGTCCGCATATTTTTCGAGCAACCCTTTGGGTGCCTGCATGGGCCAGTGAACAGTGTAGAACCACAAATGGGCCATCCATGATTTGTCCTTGTTCGACTCGGCAAAGCGGATTGTTTCGTCGACCAGGCGGTCGGGGAGGTATTCTCCGTCTGGCCCGTCGGGCAGCTCGGCGTTCCGGTAGGGGGAAAAGAAACTGGGAGGCCCGCCGTAGGAGGTGCCTCCTACGTTCAAGTCGAACCCTTGTCCGGTCGGGGAAACTGCGTCGGCTACTTTTCCTCCTCTTTCCGAGCTGGGGGCTATGTGCCATTTCCCAAAAAAGGCGGAGGCATAGCCCGCCTCCTTCATCCTTTCCGCTATGGTGATGTGTTCCGTGTTAAGCTGAGGTGTAAGCTTGGCGGGTTGGGGACGCCTGTCCTTGGGGAAAAAGCGACCGGGCAGGTGAGTGGTCAATCCGATGCGGGCGGGAGCTTGTCCGGTCAACACGGCGCAACGGGTAGGCGAGCAGACGGGGGCAGCGGCGTAAGCATCGGTGAAGCGCATGCCTTGTTTGGCCAACCGGTCGAGATTGGGGGTCTCGACCAAGGGGTTTCCCTGGCAGGCCAAGTCCATCCAGCCGAGGTCATCGGCCATTATGAACAGGATGTTTGGACTCTTTGCCCCTATTGGGGAGATGACCGCTGCAATCGCAAACGATAAGCGCGCCAGAGGTGAAGCTTTCATCAGGGCGTGATGAAAACTTTAAGTGGCGGTCAGTTTTTCC
>CAWVZQ010000109.1:0-8592 GCA_963934405.1 uncultured Opitutales bacterium
CCTGAGGGGAGATGCTTCCAACGGTGACGAAGCATTTGTTCGCAGGCTTGCCGAAGGGCTTGGGGTTTCATTTACCTCCGCAAGAGGAATGGGAACCGCAGCTGACGAGGCGAGCCTGCGAGTGGACAGATTGGCATTTTTGTCTCAGGTCACCACTGGGTATAAAACGGCAATTCTCCTTCAGGGACATCAACGCGACGACATTGCCGAAACCTTTCTCTGGCGATTGGCTCGAGGGGCCGGGTTGGCCGGACTCGCGGCGCCAAGACCCGTTCGTCGATCCGGCAACATGGTATTCGTTCGACCCCTTCTGACCATTTCCCGTGAAGAGGTTCGCCGTATCCTTCAATCGGTCGGTGCGACTTGGCGGGAAGACGATAGCAATACCTCGCCGATTTACTTACGAAACCGTCTTCGGATGGGAACCATGGAGGCTTGGCGCAAGGATGCCGACCGCGAGGTTGGCGCGGGAACCGTCCGAAGTCGGCGATTGCTGGAGGAGGCGGACGATGCATTGGAGCAATGGGCCAACGACGCTTGGGCCGAATGCTTTGAGGGAAACCAGTTAAAGGTGAACGGTCTGACCCGTTTGCCAACAGCTGTAAGGCGAAAATTGATTGCGCGTTGGCTTCGCGAAATCTCTCCGGGTTGTTTTCTCGAATCGAGCAACCTCGATCACTTGCTAGATGCTCTGGAAGAAGGCGAGCGATTCAAAACGAATTTATCATCGAATCTTTGGATTGAAACTGACTGCAAGCACTTGCGTCTTTTTGAGGAACTTCCTCCGCCGACCGCGTGGGGCCCCGTTGCCTTCCCCGAAAACGTAAGACTCTTACTCCCTGAGGGCGGTTCTCTTATTTGGCAGGCTGAATCGCTTTCGCCGGAATGCTTTGCCTCGGTTGTGGCTGGTCAAGTGGAACCCGGAGAACAGGCGTTTCTTGCGGAGGAGGCCGTTTCGGCGGCTAAACTTTTCGTTAGAAAGCGGCAACCCGGAGACCGTTTGCATCATTTGGGGGCGCCGGGCGAGCGAAAGCTGAAGGATGTCTTTATTGATAAAAAGGTCGCCACGCCCCTTCGATACAAACTGCCGGTAATCGTTTCCGAGTCCGATGAAATCCTCTGGGTTCCCGGTTTGCCTCCTGCCGAGAAAGCGAAATTAATCGAGTCTTCCGGACGGGTAATCCGTTTGACTTATAGTCGACCGCTTACATGATGTTTGGATAGTGGATAACGAACCCAAAAAAGAGGGTGACAGCCCCGGACGTACCTTTCACCCGAAGGTTTTGCTCATCTGGCTCGCGATTTTTGCGGCCATTGTTGGCCTTCTTATGGTGCAAACGGAAGAAATCAAGCCATCCCAGCGCTCAATTTCTTCCGTAAACGAACTATTGGAGGCTGCGAGTAAAAAAGAAATTGAGAGCGCTACCATTCAAAGCGACGCCAAGGGGGGGGAAGAATGGTATGTGGTAAAGGGGAAAGTCTCGAATCCAAGGTTTGAGCAAGATTCCAAACAGTTTAAGACTCTCCCTTTTTCGGTTACGGGGCGCATTACCGAGTCCGACTACAAGGAACTGAGAACTGCTCTCGCCGGGAAACTCAAGGAGGAACCTTCCAGCACCATTTGGACTGATTTACTCTTCAGTCTCTTGCCGTTCCTTTTGATCATCGGTCTTTTGTATTTCCTCTTCGTGCGACAACTTCGCCAAGCGGGTAAAGGCGCTTTGAATTTCGGAAAAAGCAAGGCCAAGCTGCTTACACGAGACAAGGATAAAATGGTTTTTGCAGACGTGGCAGGTTGCGACGAGGCCAAAGAGGAGGTTGCGGAAATCGTCGATTTTCTCAAAGACCCGAAGCGCTTTCGCAAAATCGGGGGGGAAATTCCCAAGGGAGTGCTCATGGTTGGGCCTCCGGGAACGGGAAAGACCTTGCTCGCAAAAGCGGTGGCCGGCGAAGCGGAGGTACCTTTCTTCAGCATCAGCGGATCTGATTTCGTTGAAATGTTCGTGGGTGTCGGTGCAGCCAGAGTTCGCGACATGTTCGAACAGGGGCGAAAGAATGCGCCTTGCCTAATTTTCATTGACGAAATCGATGCAGTTGGCCGTCAACGCGGAGCTGGAATGGGCGGCGGAAACGACGAACGCGAGCAAACCCTAAATTCCCTTCTTGTCGAGATGGACGGTTTTGACGGGCACGAGGGGGTCATCATCATTGCCGCCACCAACCGACCCGATGTTCTCGACACGGCTCTTCTCCGGCCCGGTCGATTTGATCGTCAAGTAGTTATTGACCTGCCCGACCTCGAAGGGCGCGATGCCATCCTCCAAGTTCACGCCAAGAAAATTAAACTTTCGGAAACCGTTGATCTTACCAAGCTGGCTCGTGCAACGGCAGGCTTTTCCGGAGCCGATCTTGCCAACCTGCTCAATGAAGGCGCTCTCATCGCCGCTCGGCGTCGCAAGAAAATGGTGGAGCCCATCGATTTGGACGATGCCCGTGAAAAAATTTCCTTCGGACGTGAACATCGACGAGCAATGGATGATGAAGATCGAAAGATAATTGCTTATCACGAATCCGGTCACGCCATCGTGCAAGCCGTTGTGGATGACGGATTGCTCCCCATTCACAAGGTAACCATCATTCCACGAGGTCAAAGCTTGGGTAGTACGATGTTCACCCCGACGAAGGATATTCTCAATCACAGCAAGCGCAGGCTGTTGAATCAGATATGTTGCGCCATGGGAGGCCGAGCCGCCGAGGAATTGGAAATCGGAGACGTTACCAGTGGAGCTGCGGGCGACATACGCATGGCTACTCACCTTTCCCGCAATATGGTTTGTGACTGGGGGATGAGTGAACTCGGCATGTTGTCTCTCGGTGATAAGCAAGATCAAGTTTTTCTCGGCAAGGAACTCACCCGAGCTCAAAACTACAGTGAAGAGACCGCTCGCAAGGTGGATGCCGCCATCAAGGATATCATCGACGTTCAGTATCTGCGTGCCGTAGGCATCCTTACCGAGCGACGCACGGCTCTCGACAAAACCGCTGCCGCTCTACTCGAATACGAGACCATCGAGGGCAAGCATGTTCACGAAATTCTTGAGTTGGGAGAGATCCGTTCGCCAATCTCTAAAGACGTTCCACCCGAAGACACCGATGAAGAGGAAGGAGAGGAGCAATCTCAAAAGGAAACCGCGAAGGACGACGACGACGGTGGCATTGAGCCGGGTTCTGAACCTGCAGGTGTTCCTGCCTGAAGATTTCTCTACCGTCAAATATCCTTGCCGATTACAAATAAAAAAGTATTTTCCTTTAACACTATGAGCCAACATCCAAGTTTGAAGCCCCCTGGCGGATTATTGAAAAAGCGCAATGTCTTGAAGCGTTTTCAGCGCATTGAGTTACTTCGGCAACGCAACCAGTGGAAAGAAGGCGATCGCGTAGTAAGTCTTCCGAAAACGAAGCCTGCGGAGTAATCCTTAGTGTCACCCTGCCTTTTTTAGGGTTACCCATTTGGCGTAACCCTCTGAGGCATCAGCCTCCCAACTTACCCATTGTGGCTCCTCGTAGGGATGTTTTTCGCCTATTTGCCGTCTCAATGCATCTTCATTTTGCGGAGCGTATTTCAATCGCAATTCCCATTCCTCGCTCTCTTCGATTTTTCCTTCCCAACGATAAACGGAGGTGACGGGACCTACCACTTGAGCGCAAGCGACGAGGTCCAATGCCACCAGTTTTCTTCCAAGATCCAAAGCTTGCTGTCGTGACTCGAGAGTTGTACAACCTACTCGAATCAAATTGGGCACGGCAGAAATAGTTTGCAAATTAATACTGTATTTGGCATTGAGTTTACCTTTTCCCGTTCAACATAGCCTTGTCAACATTAGTATATTACCAACGTGAGAGACGATTATTTACAGGCAGCCCATCTGATTATTACTGACCCCAACGCCCTCGTCAACGTCGTGTCCCGTCGGGTAAAGCAACTTAAGTTTGGAAACAAAGCCCTTGTTGAATCACTTGAGAAGCTAGAACCCGAGGATATCGCTCTTCGAGAGATTATCGAAGGTAAGATAACTTACCAACCTTTCGAGGAAGAGGAGGAGAACTAGACCCCCGGGATTGGGCGATTCCATGCTTTTGCCCGTGCCTTAACCACTAGGTGACTATCCATCGTGTCCAAGCGAAAAAAAGACACGACTGGACCGCCTTCGGTTAATAACGCCAAGGCCCGTCACAAGTACTTCATCGGCGACAAGTTCGAGGCCGGAGTAGCCCTGCGCGGCACGGAGGTAAAGTCTTTGCGTGCTGGGCGAGCCCAGATTTCTCAATCTTTTGGAAGATTCGTGAAGGATGAGCTATTTCTCTTTAACGCTCACATCTCCGAATACGAATTCGGTGGTTCAGAGAATCATGAACCCTTGCGTATCCGTAAACTGCTTTTGCACAGGCGTGAACTGGTTCGCCTTAAAGTGGAGGTAGAGGCGGGAGGGAAGTCCATCATCCCTTTGCGAATGTATTTCAAGGGTTCGTTAGTGAAGCTGGAAATTGGAGTCTGCACGGGCAAGAAGCTTCACGACAAGCGAGAGGATCTCAAAAAACGTTCTGCTGAACGTGAAACTGAACAAGCTTTGAAAAATTACAACCGACGGTGATTCACCTTATTCTTCTTCGGCCCGAAATCCCACAGAACACGGGTAATATCGGTCGATTATGCGCTTATTCGGGCTGCCATTTGCATCTTATTAAGCCCTATGGTTTCGAGATAGATGATTCCCGTCTCCGGCGTGCGGGCATGGATTATTGGCGTTCCTTGGATCTTTCGGAACACGACGATTGGGAGTCGTTTCTAGCATCGGATGAGCGTCCTGAAAGCATTTATCTTTTCACTACAAAAGCGGAAACTTCGATTTGGGATACGGAGTTTCGAGATGGAGACGGTCTCCTCTTCGGCAACGAAAGTACCGGAGTAACCTCTGATGTCCACAGTTGGGCAGCGAATAGCAAGGTTAAGATTCCTCAGTTTAAAGATGGACTACGCTCCCTCAACTTGGCCAATGCAGTATCCATTGGTTGCTACGAAGCGCTTAGGCAAATTGAGGTTCGTTAGATTTCCCTCAACTGCTTGCTGGATTCCTGCGGACCCGAAGTAATGCCCCCTCCAATTCCTCGGATCTCGGTGATTCTGCCCGTCCGTGATGCCGAGAAAACTTTGGCCGTGGCGGTTGAAAGCATTCTCGGCCAAACTGAGAGAAATTTCGAACTGCTCGTGGTGGATGACGGTTCAACTGATGCTTCCCTTAGGATTCTTCAGGAGTTTGCCGAGCTTGACGGGCGCATTCGGGTTCTTTCGACCGTCAATCCGGGTATTGTAGAAGCGCTAAATCTGGGATTGGCGGAGGCTAGGGCCCCATATTTGGCTCGAATGGATTCCGACGACATTTCACTTCCCGAGCGACTTGGTCTCCAGTGCGACTTTTTGGATGCCAACCCCGAAGTCGGCTTGGTTTCCTGTCGTGTCGAACATTGGAGTGAGGATGGAGAGATTCGAAAAGGTTACGAAACCTATGTCGGGTGGATCAACGAACTCGGAGAGAACAAAGATATAAGGTTGCGCCGCTTCGTGGAATCTCCTTTTGCTCATCCTTCGGTCGTTTTCCGCAAGAGCCTAGCGGGAACTTATGGGGAATATCGGTCAGGTCTATTCCCCGAGGATTATGAGCTTTGGTTGCGCTGGCTCGAATGCGGAGTGAAAATGGAAAAGCTCGATGCCATCCTTCTTCGTTGGCGAGATCACGACAATCGTCTCTCCCGTATCGATTCTCGTTACTCGGTGGACTCCTTCTACCGTATGAAGTTGGAATACCTTCATCGATGGCTCGAGAAACACAATCCGCATTTCCCTGAAGTCAAGATTTGGGGTGCGGGAAGAATTACTCGTAGCCGAGCCCAATATCTGTCGGATGCGGGTACCGTCATTTCCGGATTTTACGATGTTGATCCTCGAAAAGTGGGCAATCCGAGGACTGGTTTGATGGTACAATTCATTGAGGATATTCCTGAGCCGGGGGAAGAATTCATCGTCGCTATGGTGGGAGCTCGTGGAGCTCGCGAAAAGGTCGGAGCTTTTCTCCGAGATCGCGGACATCAGGAGGGTGTCGACTATGTGTTCGCTGCATAAAAATATCTCAGGCGAGGTGTTTTCAGCTTGCGGCGAACGCTCGTCAGGAGTTCGCTTGCTTTTTTCAAATAATCCCGCAATCCGACAATAGTCCTCATTTATGAAACTCTTAGCGCTCCTTTCTCTTTTCGCAGTAGTTGTAGCTCATGCCGCCAAGCCAAAACCTCCCGCGGGTTTCGTTGCCCTTTTCAACGGGAAGAACTTGGATGGTTGGTGGGGATTGAAGACGGAGGATCCCGCCAAGTGGATGGCGCTTTCGCCTGATCAATTTGCCGCCAAGAAGAAAGCTAGCATTCTGGACATTCACAAGCACTGGACGGTCGAGGACGGGGTGCTCGTGAACGATGGAAAGGGACTGTATCTCTCGACCGAAAAAAATTACGGAGATTTTGAATTTCACGTGGACTACAAGACCGTCGCCAAAGCGGACAGTGGAATCTACCTAAGGGGGGTTCCTCAAGTGCAAATTTGGGATTATACTGAGGAAGGCGGGAAGTGGAAGATTGGGGCCGACAAGGGTTCGGGTGGACTATGGAACAATAAAAAGCCCGAGGGGAAGAATCCACTTGTTCTTGCTGATAAACCTTTTGGCGAATGGAACAGTTTTCGCATCGTCATGAAGGGAGAAAAGGTGACGATTCATCTGAACGACAAGCTTGTTGTGAATAATGCCCGGCTCGAAAACTACTTTAACCGAGCGATTCCCCTGCCTAAGCGTGGTCCTATTGAGCTTCAAACCCACGGCGGGGAAATTCGCTGGAGGAATGTATATTTAAAGGAGTTATCCGCTCCGACTTCAGACTGAGGATTTATCGAATGACCAAAACTCTACTGTCGATTCTTTTAGCAAGCGTTCTTCCGGTAATGTCGGAATCGGAGGAGAAAGGCTTCAAGAGCATCTTCAACGGAAAGGACTTCGCGGCGTGGTCAGGTCCTTTGGATAATTACCAAATTGTTGAAGGCGCCATCCAATGCAAAAAAGGGAAGGGCGGCACCATATTCACCAAGGAGGTCTATGCCGACTTTGTGGTGCGTTTTGAATTCAAGGTTCCTCCCGGAGGGAACAATGGTCTTGCCATTCGTTACCCCGGCAAAGGAAACACCGCTTATGGCGGCATGTGCGAACTCCAAGTGCTTGACGAAAATTACGAAAAGGTGAGGAAAGCCAAGTTGGATCCTAGGCAAGTTCATGGTTCAGCTTACGGCATGGCTGGCGCCAAGCGAGGTTTTCAACGACCAACCGGAGAATGGAACGAGCAGGAGGTCACGGTCAAGGGGTCGACCATCAAGGTGATCCTAAACGGTACGGAAATTCTCGATGCCGACTTGAGCAAGGTGAAGGACTTCATGGGGGGGAAACCACATCCCGGAATGAATCGAAAGGAAGGCCATTTTGGCTTTGCGGGTCATAGCGATCCTGTCTCCTTTCGGAAAATACGAATCAAGAGGCTCTGAGCCTTTTGATTCCGGTCTACAAGGACTTTTCTCCACGTATTTAGGCGTTTGAAGTTTCGTGAGTAGTCTCCGGATTCGAAAGAATTTGGGCCGGTTTCTCGGTTGGACTTTTTGCGTTCTTTTTTCCCAAGGAGCGATCGGTTCACCCGCGTTCCCCATGTTCGATCATTCCGGGGATGGTGCCATCCTTATTCATGAACTGAATTGCATGGCCTGTCACGAGGGGAAGGCGAATACCACGCTGCCAACTGTCGGCGCCCCGAATCTGAGTGAGGCGGGAAGTCGTCTCACTCCCAACTGGATTCGCACCTTTTTGATCGATCCGGAAAAGGTCAGCCCCGGATCTAGTCATCCCGTGCTTCTTGGAGGGCTTCCAACCTCCGAGGCCAAGGCGCGGGCCGAAGCTCTCGCTCAATATCTCTCCATGCTTAAGTCAACTCGAGTGTCCGAGCAAAACTTGCGAGGAAATCCGGAGACGGGGCAACAACTCTTTAATCAAGTGGGATGTATCGCTTGTCACGGTCAGGCGGAAGGCATGAATTTGCAGGCGAAGTATTTAAATGCCCGAGGTTTGGCTGATTTTTTGGAAAACCCGCGACGGCTTAATCGTCATGCACGGATGCCCTCCCTCGGGTTGAATGCTCAGGAGGCGCAGGACGTGGCGTCCGCCCTAGTCAAGGGCGGTCCCCCGCGACTTCCGGACAACCCAAAGAGTGATTTGCCTGGCGTTTACTATGAAGCCTATGTCGGGGATTGGGATCGCTTGCCTGATTTCGACAAGCTCAAGCTTGTTAAAAAAGGCGTTGTCGATAATCTTTCGCCGAGCATCGCGGGAATGGAAGATCACTTCGGCGTGAGGCACACCGGTTTCCTGCTCGTCGACAAGTCGGGTGAATATCAGTTCTCAACCAATTCCGACGATGGTTCGCGTTTTTACGTGGGCGACCAGTTGGTCGTTA
>CAWVZQ010000110.1:0-8566 GCA_963934405.1 uncultured Opitutales bacterium
GAACATTTGCCCTCATCGGCTTTCGGTGGTTGCGGGACAACGAGATTTGACAAGTCTCGATAATTCTAGACTCTGAGTCAGCTTAATACTCAAATCCGATCATCCCATGAAAAAACTTCATCCATCCCGGTGCGTTCTATTCCTTGTCGCACTGGCTCTTGTACCTCTTTTCCAAGGCCAAGTCAGTGACCAACAGAGAAAGCAACTGCGTGAACTGCTTCGCTACCAGAGAGCATACAATGAACAGCTGGACCAAACCCGCAAGCAACTACTTGAAAAAGACGAGGAGCTACAACTCGTCTACTCCGAGATGATCGATGCTGAAAGAGTTTATCTTGAGGTCAGTAGGCAATATGAAGCCCTCGTCGAAAAGAAACTCAAAGCCGATCCGGCCGCTAAAGAGATTCAGGCTAAACTAGTCAAAATCAATGAGCAAATCCGGAGCGTCGGAACAACTCCAAAGAGCCCGCGGCGTTGATGCGCCTCTCTCGTTTCTTGTTTGTAGTCATTGCCTGCGCCACATCGGCAAGCTCAGTCTTTAGAGAAGTCGATAGAGATAATCCGCCGGCAGTCACGGTCAACTTTCGCCTCTTGGTATGGGCTCACCAAAAAAGTCAGTCCTCGTCTGTAACGACTTCAGTTAAAACCGGAGAACCCACCGAGGTCCGCTTCCATTCAACATTTCACTATCGGGACGGAAATGTAACGAAAGAGCTTCGCTTACTCCCGGGGAAGCCATCTAAGAACGTATCCTATGACGGTGACGCCAAATTATCATTTTTCAGCAATCAGAGTCTTGAGTCTCCACATGCTTTTAGTATCTCTTTTGATCCGCGGTGGAAGGAGGTTCTGCTACTGCTCTATCCAAAGACTTCGGCAGAAAAGACATTCAACTGTCTCCCCGTGTTCCGTCCCATTGGTGGACCGGGTATCGGGGTTGCTGTCAACTTAACGGGAAATCCTCTGTCGCTTTCAGTGGATGCTCGCCGACAACGTTTATTGCCTGGGAAACCAGCACCGTTTCGTTTTTCTTTGAGCAAAAAGGACCACATCCGGTTCGGAGTTGACGCTCTCGACGCAGGAACGGCGAAACCGATTCTCTCAGTTAAGAAATTCTTTGATCAGAATGACAACCCTATCCTGCTACTGCACAGAAAAGCATTCGCTGATTCCAAAGGACTGATCAAGTACGGGAAACTGTTGCTGACCACGCTCTAAGCGTGATTTGTACTTCAAAGGCTATGCTTTTTCGATTTTGCCAGCCTTGATTGCCTTGGCGGAAACCCAAATGCGTTTCACTTGACCGCTGGGTAGCTTTACGCGCACACGCTGCAAATTAGGCCGGAAGGTGCGTTTGTTCACCTTGACTAATTGCAAGCCGATGCCGCCAGACTTTTTACTGATGCCCTTGCGGATGATAATACCACCTTTACGAGGGCGTTTGCCAGTGATTGCACAAATTCTAGACATGGGTACTTTGTTGGGAAAAAAGAGAAAACATCATGAGAAGCCGTTAACGGCAAGCCATTTCCTAGTCCAAGCGCTACTTTTTGCGAGGCCGAAAGATTGCTTTATCGGCTATTGATCGGTCTAGGAGAACAACCTTATAATCAATTTTTTCGGGCGTGAAACGAATGTTCATTACATGGTGACCACGTGTCGCCATACCGGGAGAGCGCAAATACCAACGACTGAGGTCGGGTTTGCGTTGTGGAACGCCGAGCCCCCCTTCGCCTACATAGACCACCCCTGTAACATCGTGCTTCTTGCCGCGAATAGGAACTGTACGCTTGATGACATGACCGTCGGATTCGACAACCAAGTCGACGTTGAATTCCTCGAATAAAGGCACCCAGAATTCTTGAGCGGCACCAGGCCTTTTGACTGCGGGCCATGCGGGTCGATGATACTCCGCCAACAACCAACGAACCTCGGGGCGTAAAGACTGAAGGGTCTTCCCCAACCATGTCCGCTGGGCCCCTCCCGCTTTTGTTTCGGAATTAAGGGTAACAAGAGCTACCTGTGGAGACAATCTAGTCGAAAAGTAGTTTTCTCGTTCCTTCCCGCCGGGACTATCAAATATTTCATCGAAGAGCGGTCCACCGTCATGATTTCCCCGCGTGGGGATGATTGGCAATACTTTGCCCGATGCGGCAACCGTCAATTCATGTTGACTGAGCCAGCGCGACCATTGTCCCCAGTTTTTACCACTACCTATGTAGTCACCACCATGAGCGAAAGCGATTATCTCGGGGTTCTTCTCGGATAAGGCGGCCATCAATAAGTTTACTTGAGCTCTCGCAAAATGTCCCGAACGTGAATCGCCACCGAAAAGGACGGAAAAGGAACGGTCGTCCACTGGTGCCGTAGTAAAATGCATTTCCGGTGAAAAATGACCATCGGATTCGATAACGAACCAATAAGTTGTAGAAGGTTTGAGCTCGGCAAGTCGGGCATGATGAAAATGCTCGCCGCCGGAACCGGAAAAGCGACCATTACGGTCTGAAACTTTCTTAAAGGTATAGTTCTTTGGAAGACCTTTCTTAGATTTCAAATCATAGTGCACGACATGATTCTTACCTTGACTTGCCGTAGTCCATGCAACCGTGGCTTTATTGGCAGGATCAGTCTTCCAAATCACTCGCCATTGGGCGGGGTTGGAACCTTCCAGTTTCGACAAGCCAACTGTTTTTTGATTAACGAACTTTTCGGCCAACCAAGGGGCATTCTCATTGGCGGTGATACCTTTGGGGAGCGATATCGAAAAGAGCAGAGTCAAATGTAGCGCGATTGATTTCATAAGTTTTTAGTGGATTTGATCGTGGCTCTCATCTCCCACCAGAGCAATAGTGGAATGCCCCAGTTGGCGGCACGAATAATAAGATCGGGCCAACGCTCTATGCCGAACGCAGTTAATCTGGAAGTAGCCGTGACAAATCCCCAAATCCCCATCCACAAGGCAATGGTTTTTCGATACTTGGTCGGGAGAAGAATTAAACAGGCCAACAAAAAGTCGATTCGCCCGATCCAAGGTAGTAAAAGGAGGGCAATTTTTTCTCGTTCTTCCGCTAACCTCCAGTCGCTTCCGAGGAAAGTATCTATTGTCCCAACGATCAAGTCCACAAAACCGGGCTTCAACCAATACGCGGCTAGACCATGTCCGATAAAGGTTGAAGCAATCCCAATACGTAAGAACCACTCAAGTTTTAGGTAGGAACCTGTACCCGTCACGAAGACAAGCAACGCGACTGGAGCGACGAAGCGAACGGCGTGGCCAAAGGGATCCGTTGCGGCAAACTTATCTTCAATATTCATTTGCCATGAAAGAACCGCGTTTAAAAAAGCCCATCCGGCTACAAAGCATAGTAACGCAGCATCACATCGAACGACAGGACATGACCATTTGGTTTGGGAAGCCGGCAAAGATGCACGGCCTAGAAAAGGAAGTGCACAACCTGCCACCCATAGTATTAGGGCAATAGTTGTGTCCACTGATCCAGCAAAGGCGTCCCCTTGCTGAGGCAACAACCAGCTATTAAGATGAGAAGGAACCGCAAGCGAGGCAGCGTACCCAAAGCACTGCAAGGAAATGATCCAACGCAGCCCACATGCCAAGCGAGCATAAGACAAATGATTTTCGAGTGAGTTCACCATTAACTATTCTTCAGCCATGGAAAAAGTCTCGAACAATGCCGAAACTCAGCATTTCGGCCAGACCAAAGGCGCCCTTCCGAACTTGCGCGATCTAAAGGAAGTCACTTTTATCGCCTCCTATTCAATTTCATGAACAAACGAATTTTCGGTAATAGTAATTTTCATGTCTCAGAGGTAGGGCTCGGTTGCTGGCAGTTGGGGGGTGATTGCTGGGGCGATCTCGATGAAGCAGAAGCCCTAGGCATTTTGCGAGCAGCCGTTGAAAGTGGCGTCGACTTCCTCGACACCGCAGACGTGTATGGAGGAGGACGGAGCGAGCAGTTGATTGGAAAGTTCCTGAAGGAAAATCCAAGTGAGTTATTCGTCGCGACCAAGCTGGGGCGACGCGACCATGTGTTCCCTGATAACTTCACTCCTGAAAATCTACGTGGTTGTACGGAAGACTCGCTCAAACATCTTGGCGTGGAAAGCCTTGATCTCACGCAACTACATTGTCTCCCGACTGAAGTTTTGAGACAAGGAGAAGTTTTTGACGAAATGCGAAAGCAACAGGCAGCCGGCTTAATCCGCCACTGGGGCGTGAGTGTGGAGAGCATGGAGGAAGCCTTTATCTGTATGGAACAAGACGGTCTGACCTCTCTTCAAATCATCTTCAACGTTTTCCGCCATAAGCCGGCCGAGATACTATTCGAAAAGGCGAAGGCGATGAATATTGCAATTATAGTAAGGTTGCCGCTGGCCAGCGGACTTTTGTCGGGCAAGCTTTCATCCAATTCCACCTTCGCAGAGAACGACCACCGAGATTTCAACGCAGACGGTCAATTCTTCAACGTCGGCGAAACATTCGCGGGACTCGGCTTGATCAAAGGCACGGAACTGGCGGATGAGCTGAAGCAATTCGTTCCCGAAGGCATGAACATGGCGACGATGGCCCTTCGATGGATACTCGATTTCGACGGCATCACGACGATAATCCCGGGAGCGAGTCGCATGGAGCAAGCTCAAGGTAACGCCTCCGCTTCAAAGCTTCCCTCTCTCCCCGACGAACTTCACGAAAAGCTCAAAGCCTTCTATAACGAAAGAGTGACGTCTCACATTCGAGGACCTTATTGAGGAGTATGATGCTCAAGACTCGGCTAAGTAAAATCCTCGCATCGTTTTTTCTCTTTGCCCTCATTATGGGACCGGGTCCAGGTTTATATCTGGTAAACCCATCGCCCGACAATCCATCCACCACCACGTTTCTCGGCATGCCCGTGCTCTTCGCTTGGGCGGCGTTCTGGTTTTTTGTACAGGCAGGGGTGGTTTTGATGGCCTACCGAAAGCTCTGGACAAACGGAAACGATCTTGACGAATGAGTAATTGTCACATCCTCGCAGCCACCGATATTGCTGGAGGGCATCTTCCCCATTTCATGCTCGGGGGCTACATGCTGCTACTGGTCTGGTTGTGTTACCTTGGTTACCGTAAGGGAAAGGCGACGGAGGAAGACTACTACCTCGCCGGACGCGGGCAGGGCGCAATCGTCACCTCGCTCACGATCATGGCCACCTTTTTCTCCAGCGCTGCGTTGCTGGGCATTCCCGGGGTGGTGTATCGGGACGGCGTCAGCTTCTTTCTGTTCGCCCTCAACCTTCCAGTAGCCGGAGCCGCCGTTTATTTACTTGGCGACCGCATTCGAAAACTAGGCAAGGCCAGAGGCTACGTAACACCAGCCGACCTCGTGGGGGATTATTACGGCGGAACGGAGGTAAGACTTTTGGCGGCGGCCACAAGTGCACTTTACGTGTTGCCCTACGTCATCATGCAAATCAAGGCGGGCGGTTACCTCGCCCAACGTCTTTTCCCCGAGGCGCCACCTCTGGAATTTTTCGGAAGCTCTTTCACGATGTACGAGACAGGCGTGTGGGCTCTTTCTTTCCTGACCATGGCCTATGTGCTGGTAGGAGGCATGCGTTCGGTGGCGTGGACGGATGTAATCCAAGGCATCCTACTAATTTTCGGCATGCTGGTGGCAGGTCTTGCCACCATCGCATATTTCGGTGGTCTCGGCGGCTATTTCGAGGCGGTCTCGGCACTTCCCGCGAAGGCTCTTTCCGCTCCCGGATATTCGGACAAGTGGAATCCAGGGATGCTCTTCACTATTTGTGCTTTTGCCTCTCTCGGATCCATCATACAGCCAGGGCAATGGATGCGTTTCTACGCAGCCAAGGATTCGAATACTTTACGCAAATCGGCACTCGTATTTGCAGTCGTCTTGCCAGTCTGCTTTCTCTTCGGCATCATGCTCGTAGCCTTGGGTGGGCAAGTCCTGTTCCCGCCTGAAATCACAGCAGAGGGAATCATTCCGCATCCCTCGGTCGGAGCGAAATCAAGCGAGGTGGACCAAATTGTCATCGTCATGATTCAGCGGGTGGTGCCTGAGATGCTAGGCATTACCTTCGGCGCAGTTGTGGTAACCATGATTTTGATTGCAGTACTGGCTGCCTCCATGAGCACTGCCGACAGCAATTTGCACGCCTTAAGCGCCGTCCTGACCCGCGACGTCTACGACCGTTTCATCCGCCCGCAAGCCGATGAACGAGAAAGGACATGGGTCGGTCGAATCGTAATTGTTATAGCGACAATGGCCGCGGTCGCGTTGGTGGAGTGGAGCCAAAAGGCAGGAGCGTTCAATCCGCTAGAACTCATATCCCAACTCATGCTATTGGCCATCGCCTTCTCTAGTCAGTTACTCCCTATCGCCATCGACGTCTTATTTCTGAACAAGGGAACCCGAAAAGGAGCCATCGCCGGTTTGACCGCAGGCATCGGATTGGTCCTCCTTCTAACAATAAAACCCGAATGGAGCTTCGGTATCACGAAAATCGTTCACGTCAGCGCCGTAGGCATCGCTGCCAACGCAATCGTGTTCGGTTTCGTAAGCCGAGTAACGAAAAAGGTACCGCAAAAGCGCATTGACGAGTTCCGCAGGATAATCAAAGCCAAGGAGTGATCCTTCACCATTAATTATTATGAGCACTCCACGCATCCAAGTTTCCACCGTTGGTTCCTATCCCGTTCCCGATTGGCTTGCCGCCTACCCGAACGAACAATCCCTCGTGGATGCCACCCGCGTAATCTTCGCCACCCAGCGCGATGCAGGCGTCGATCTGCCGACCGACGGCGAATTGTATCGCTTTGACGTCAATCATCCCGACACCAACGGCATGATCGAATACTTTACGGGCAAGCTCGGGGGCATCGACTCCCAAGTCGGTCGCGCCGACCACGACGCCTTTCGGGCCAAGGCCGAGATGGGCTTTCGGGCCAAGCCGGCCGGCATCGTGCGTAGCGAGTTAGACGAGGGCGTTCTGAACCTTCCGGAAGATTGCTCACGAGCTGCAAGCGTAGCGGGCGGTGCCTTCAAGTTCACCGTCACTTCTCCCTACATGCTGGCCCGCACCCTTCTGGACCTTCATTACGGTGACTTCGAGAAACTCACCCTCAACCTAGCCGACGTACTTGCCAAGCAAGCCTCCTCCCTATCTTGTGCCTGCCTTCAGGTAGACGAGGCAAACATTCCCGGGAACCCCGCCCATGGTCCCCTTGCCGCCGAGGCCATCAACCGTATTCTCGATGCCTTCGAAGGGGAAAAAGCCGTCCACCTCTGCTTCGGCAACTATGGCGGTCAAACCATCCAAGGCGGAACTTGGGAAGCCTTGCTTGCTTTCCTCAATGCCCTTCGAGCCGACCATGTCGTACTCGAGCTTGCCCACCGTCCGAGCGAAGATCTAGAATCCCTCGCCAAAGTGGACGACCGCATCGCACTCGGCATCGGAGTGGTCGACGTAAAGGCAAACCAAGTCGAGACGGCCGACGACGTCGCCAAAGCCCTCGAACAAGCGGAGTCCAAGCTCGGGGAGGGACGAATCCGCTGGATTCACCCCGACTGTGGTTTTTGGATGCTGAAGCGTTCCGTGGCAGACCGCAAGATCACTGCCCTCGCCGCCGGACGCGACCTCTACCTCGGGCAGTGACGATCGCTCTCCCCACGCTCGACCTCAAGCAGGTCGATTTCCGCGTCCTCCCCATGCGGACCCGCTTTCCCTTCAAGTACGGCATCGCCAGCCTCACCGCCCTGCCCCACCTCGTTCTGCAGACCACCGTCGAAGTAAACGGAACCCTCGCCGACGGCATCACCTCCGAAGGTCTGCCGCCGAAGTGGTTCACGAAAGCACCCGACACCACCTTCGAGCAAGACCTCCCCTCCATGCTCGCCGTCATCGAGAACGCTGTAAACATCGCCCTTGCCTCCCCTTCCACCACCTTCTTCAACCTTTGGCGAAACCTCTACGACGAACAAGCCGCTTGGGCATCTGCCAAAGGGCATCCGCCTCTTCTCGCCAACCTCGGCGTAAGCCTCGTGGAACGCGCCTTGCTCGATGCCCTCTGCCGCCACCTCGGACGCCCTATCCACAAAGTCATCCGCGAAAACCTGCTTGGAATCCGTCTTGGCGATGTTCGCCCGGGGCTAAACGATCTTTCTCTCGCCGAAGCTCTGCCCCAAAAGCCACGGGCTACAATCATCGCTCGCCACACCATCGGTCTCGGCGATCCCCTGACGCCCGACGATGTCACCGACGAAACCCGTGCAGACGACACTCTGCCCCTCGACCTCGAGTCCTGCATTCGCTCCTATAAATTAAATTATTTTAAAATAAAAGTCTGCGGCCTGCTCGAGTCGGACCTCCCTCGCCTCCGAAAATTGGCCGAACTTCTGGGACCGGAAGCCCGTTTCACCCTAGATGGCAACGAGCAGTACCCGAGCATCTCGGCCTTTCGCGAGCACTGGGAAGCCTGGCGAGAGGAGGACTCCCTGAGGACTTTTCTAGACGGCGGTCTCCTCCTCGTTGAGCAACCCGCCCACCGC
>CAWVZQ010000111.1:0-8471 GCA_963934405.1 uncultured Opitutales bacterium
CCTTTCTCGACTTCGGGCTTTATCAGGTCGATGAGCGAGATGTGAGCCAATCCGTTTTTTGCCGCTAGTTTTGCAATGATTGCCGTATGTTCACGTAGGTCTTCATTGTGTGCGGCGGGATTGGGCATAGGTGGGCCCCAGTTCTCCTGCAGAAAGGGAGAGACGAGAACTTTTCGAGCACCTAGGTCTTTTAGATCGTTGAGCAGTTTTTGGTAGTTGGCGGTGAAGGCTTCCGGGGTTTCCGCCCACGATTCGGCCGGACCATAAGCGAGGAAGAGTAGGGTGGGCTTGGACTCGCGAATGCTCCTAAGCAGATTGGCGTAGCCGGACTGGGGCTTTTCGTAACCTCTCGATTCTCCCATGACTGTGTCTGCCGACCAGCCGAGGTTGCGAAAAATCAGCTCTTTTTCAGGCATTGCCAAAGTAAGGGCGGTTTCCAGATGTCCGAATCGAGCCGTTCGTTCGACGAAGGTGGGACCGACGAAGACTACGCGGTCCCCCTTTTTGAAACCAATGGTTTCGTCTGAGTGAACTGTGCCTACCGTTAAGCTGAGGGCGAGGGCGATTAGGAGTTTTCTCATTAGGTTATCAATGGAAGTATGGTGTGTGAGTTCAAAGAATAAGTCTGTAGGTTTTACTCAAATTTATTGCTAACTCGAGTTCCCGTTCAAAGTACGCCTGCTTCGGCAAAGCTATAGAAACCGAGGCCTCTAGGGTCGTCTTCCGGTTCGCCAATAATGATGTGATCGTGCAACTCGATGTCAAGATGCCCTGCAGATTCCCGAAGTTTTCGGGTGATGGTTAAATCCGCTTTACTCGGGGTTGGGTCGCCACTGGGATGATTGTGAGCTACGATTACGGCAGTGGCTCCGTGCCGGATGGCGGGACGAAATACCTCCCGAGGATGAACGAGACTTCCTGTTGCGGTTCCGGAAGTTACGGACTCCATTCGGATCAATTTGTTCTTGCGGTCCAGACATAGCACCCAGACTTTCTCTACGTTGTCCGATCTAACCTCTGGATAGAGGTGAGTGAATACGGTGAGAGGTTCGCTTAGCTTTGGGCAGGAGGATCGATTCGATCTCGACATCCGTTTGGCGACTTCTACGTAGGTCGAGAGCTGGAGTGCCTTCACTGGGCCAATTCCCGGAACCTGACGAAAATCCTCCACGTCCCAGCGGAGAAGTCCGGCTAGAGAACCTGCTCTGGCGAGCAACGCGTCCGCAATTGCGAGAACGTCCATGCGGGCATTGCCCGAACGTACGAGCATGGCCACGAGTTCACGATCCGACAGGGCGCTTGCTCCTAGTTTTTCGAGTCGTTCTTGTGGGCGTTCGTGTAGAGGTAGGTCTCGGAGGCGAAGGGGTGGGGACGAACGTTTAGTGCCTTTGGCGTCCTTGGCATGACTTTCCGTTTTGTTACTGGAATTGCTCATGGGATGCGAGCGATTTTATGGAGGTGATGTCGTAGAGTCAGGCCTGTGCCAAAATTACTAACTAGGGGTGGCTGCCTCTAAGATAATGACTCTTCCTAGCCGGATTGGCACCCGGGACTAGCTTTCGTCGTTAAAATAGTACTTCAAGTAGGCATCTCGCTTGAGGCGGCTTAGCCATTGGCGTTGGCTCTGGGACTCGAGTTGGTTGGCAAGTGTCTTTTCAATTTGTTGGCGTACTCCGTCCAGTGGTTTTACCCCCGCTGCGGTTTTTTTGTCTATTTTGAGGATGTAGACGGCTTTTTTACCGGATTTTCCCACGGTGCCGTCAGCTTTTCTTTCCAGCAACTCGACGCTGAAAGGTTTAGTCACTTGGTTTTCGTCTACGGAGAAGGCTTGTTCTCGAATGGCATCGTTGCGAATTTCTCGCTTGGCGACCATTACTTCCCAATCCCCGCCTTTTGCTTTGTAAGGGCTTTGCCCATGTTTTTTAGCGAGTTCTTCAAAAGTTACACCAACCTTTATCTGGTCGATTACTTGCTGGGCTTGCTGGAGAAGGACGGCTTCCGGTTCACCGGCGATTTGTGAAAAAACGATTTCCCGGAGGCGAACCTTTTCATCGGTTAAAAATTGAACACGGTTTTCACGGTAGTATTGCTCTACCTTGTCAGGGCTAACTTCCTCCTTGGATCGACGTCGGGCATTAAGCATATGACCGTGTATGAGTTCCTCCTCCAAGTCTTTCCGGAATTCCAGTTGCGACTGATTACGGCTCAGCAGTATGTCCCGAAATAGTTTTCGGTCGCCGTTGAATTCCCGAATGAGATGTTTGTTGTACTCGTTCTCCAGATAGGAGTCGGGTATAATCATACCTTTTTCATGGAAAGCGCGAATGGCGAGCAGGCGATCAATCTTACCGTCCACGAACTCCTTGGCTCTAGAGTCTTTTTCGGCCTTGGTGAAGTTGAGCATATCCATGGCCTTGTCCACTTCGCCCCTGGTTACGATGCGGTCCTCCACTTTTGCCATCACCCTGTTGATCTCCACCAGATCGGCTTTCAGTGAAACCAAGGGGATTGCTGTAAGCAGCAATAACGCCGCGGGATTGAAAGTGATTATTTTATTCAACTTCTTTTGCATGGATTCGCAGTTTGAGAAATCGAACGATTTCCTTCAACTTCAAAAAAGGTTCTTTTTCCGAAAGTTTTGGCAAGCGACCCGCCACCTTTAGAAATTTATTGTCTTTGTTAGGCTTTTTCCCTTTGGCAAAGCGGCATTGCAGGGAACTTCCTTCAGTTTCGAGTCGATCGAATCCGGCTTCTTCGGCCAAGCAACGAATTTCCGTTTCGAGCAAAAGAGCTTTGGCTTCCCTTGGCAATTCTCCAAAACGATCCGCCAATTCCTCTCCAATGTCCTCCACTTCCTTGGCGTCTATGGCATTGGCCAGTTTGCGGTAGAAATCGATGCGAAGTCGGGTTTCTGCAGCGAAGTGTTCGGGCATATAGGCTCCGATGACATCCGAGACGTCTTCCGCGATCTCAGGTTCTGGGGAATCAGTTTCGGAGAGAACTCCGCTTGTGGTGAAGTCTAAACGCACGGTCGCCCTTGAACGAATGGCGTTCTCGTCTCCCTTTAGACGAGCCACGCTTTGTTTGAGCAAACGACAATATAGGTCGAATCCCACGCCTGCCACGTGCCCGCTCTGCTCGCCTCCAAGAAGATTCCCCGCGCCTCTTAGCTCCAGATCTCTCAAGGCGATTCGGAACCCTGCCCCCAGTCGCGTGATTTGCCGGATGGCTGAGAGTCGCTTCCGGGCCTTGTCCGAAACTGGTTTGTGACTGTTTAGTAGGAGGTAGGCATAGGCTTGCTTGTCGAATCTTCCTACGCGACCGCGAAGTTGATAAAGTTGCGAGAGCCCGAATCGGTCGGCGCCTTCGATGATGATCGTGTTGCAATTGGGAATGTCTATGCCCGCCTCGATTATCGTTGTGCAGACAAGAATATCGTACTGATGAGCCACGAATTTAGTCATTACGTCTTCCAGTTCGTTTTCTCCCATTTGGCCGTGCCCCACTGCGATTCGGATCTTAGGAAACCTTTCATTGAGCCGGCGTGCCACGGCTTGTATGGTTTTGACTTTGTTATGGAGATAAAAAACTTGTCCATCGCGCCGTATTTCAGCATCCACTGCTTTCTTGACGACTTCCGGCGTGTGCCGCATGACTTCGGTGCGAATGGGACGCCGGTTGACGGGGGCTGTTTCGATCGAGCTCAGCGCCCTTGCCCCTACCATTGCGAAATAGAGCGTTCTTGGGATGGGAGTGGCGCTTAGGGTCAGTACGTCGACGGAAGTTTTCATCTTCTTGATGCTTTCCTTGTGCCGCACCCCGAATCGTTGCTCTTCGTCTACGATGAGCAGGCCCAGATCGCGAAACCTGACGTCCGCGCTTAGGATTCGATGAGTGCCCACCAGAATGTCGATTCCTCCGCTAGCCACTCCCGCGAGAATACGTTTCTGCTCCTTTGGGCTACGTAATCGGCTCAAGGTTTCCACCGTCACGGGAAAGTCTGCGACCCGTTCTCTGAATACGTTTAAATGTTGCTGACATAGGACGGTAGTGGGGGCGAGGACGGCTACCTGTCGACCATCCATAACTGCCTTGAACGCTGCTCGCAATGCGACTTCGGTCTTCCCGTAACCAACGTCTCCGCACAGTAGTCGGTCCATCGGGGCGCGACTTTCCATATCCTTTTTGACGGCCTCGATGGCCGACAACTGGTCGGGAGTTTCCGTAAACGAGAATGCGTCCTCGAACTCTTTTTGCCATTCATCGTCCGGCTGAAATGCGTGTCCTTCCGCTGCTTCGCGAGCGGCTTGCATACGAAGTAAGTCGGCGGCCATGTCGAGAGCGGCTTGCTCGGCCGCCTCCTTTGCCTTGAACCAGGACTTGCCCCCGAGTTTAGCCAATTTCGGACGACTTTTGACCAGACCCACGTAACGTGAAAGCAAATGCGATTCGGGCAAGGGCACGTGCAGCAGGATTCCATCAGCAAATTCAACCGTTACGGCTTCCTCCTCACGGCCTTCGTCCTTTATCCTCTGGATGCATTTGTACTGACATACGCCGTGCTGAAGGTGCACCAAGAAGTCGCCTTCGACCAGCTCGGCAAAGTCCAAAGCCTGATCCACCTGCGGTCTTTGCGCCACCATGCGTTTCGACCGTCCGGGTCGTCGACTCCTTTCTCGACCTAGTATTTCTCTGGCGGTGGCTACCAGTAATCCTTTTTCTCGATGTGCGATTTTTCTTCCCAGAAATTTTTCGCCGGGCGGCAGGACGATAGCGAATCCCTCTCTCAGCCCCATCTGGAGGAAGGTTACTTGAAGATCCCGTAACTCCTCTCCTTCCTCAATTGTTTCGGTGATTCGTCGTTTTTCCGAGTCAACTCCGGCGGCTATTTGTACGGAAAACCCCTCTCTCGCCCGCAGAAGCAAACCTTGCAGATAGGCTTTGCGTCCGGATCGTTCGCTTTCGAAACGTTCGAGACCGAGCTCATCAAGGGAGTTTTCATGGCGTAGGCTTTCCAACGTTTCCACTTTTTCTTCATGGCAAGGAGCGTTGTCGAAGATTCCTCGACCAGAGTCGATTTCAGCCATGCCTAGGAATTTGTCTTTCTTGGCTGCCTTTCTTTCCAGTGCGTCGATAAAGCATTTGGGAGCGGATTTTCTTTTTTCCGAATAGTGGAAAATCAATGGGGATCGTACCAATAGATCTTCGGGTTCTCTCAATATCCAGGTGACGGGGCATTTGAGATGTCCGAAAAACGCTCCCTCGACCTCCCTGTCCTCGGTGCTTCCCGCAGAGGCCAAAGTTACGGAATCCACGCTTTCGATCGTACGTTGCGTATTAGGGTCAAATCTTCTTAGATCTTCAATCTCGTCCCCGAAAAAGTCGATCCTCACTGGAAACTCTCCGTTTACGGGGTACACGTCAATCAACCCTCCGCGGACGGCGAATTGAGCGGGAGCTTCGCAAAGAATTTCCGAGGAATAATCGAATCGCTCGGCCAATTGTTCGACGAAACTTTGGAAGGAAAGTTTTTCTCCCTGCCTCACGATCAGCTCGTTTTTTTCGTGTGATTCCACCGACTGGCATGGCGCGAGGATCGATTCGGGAGTTGCGGCGAGAAGAAGAATGGAGCTCTCCGAGGAGGCTCTCTCTTTATTTGAAAGCTCACCCAAGGCGGAGAGCACTGCGAGCCTGTCGCAAATCCTGTCGAATGCGTCCGGGTTTTCGGTCGAAGGAGGTTCGTCGAATAGGTGCATGCGGATACGGGAATCCGGCTTGGCCGACTCTAGGAATGCCGCGACGTCTTCAGCCCATTCTTCAGCCTTGGGGATGGATTCAGTGAGTAAGATTACGACTTTTGGCTTTGCCTTATAGATGAAGTCGGCTGCCAGAATTGCAGTTGCCGCCTCGGGTGCGCCGTGCAAAAACATGGCGTCACGACCCGAAGGAATGACCACCCTTTTCATTCCCTTACCTGTTTAGCCGGTGGTTGAGCATAAACTTAATCAATCCTCGGACTGGAGAAAAATGCTTTCCATTGCGGGCTGACAAACACTTCTGTCTTCGAAAGGGGCAATGCGAGCATCAGCATGTCGAGGGGGGCTTGGTCAGGAACTTCGGCTTTTCGATGCATCACTTCTTGCTTTCGTTCTTTTGCCGAGATCCGGTTGCGCGTTTGTTCGTTTTTTTTCGCTTTCGACTAATGGATTGCAAAGCCTTTCGAGCCGCTTCTTCTTCAGCCTCTTTCTTGCTTCGACCGGATCCCGAGCCTAGTTTGCGCTCAGCGACCTCGACTGAAACAGAGTATCTTTTCCTATGAGAAGGACCTTCTTCGCGATCAATCAAGTAGCGGATTTGGTCTGGTCCGTGTAGAGCTTGAGCGATTTCCTGCAGACGTCCTTTGGGATTATAATCCTCCATGGCCTCCGACAAGGTTTCTTCCATGTCTCCATACCATGAAAGCACCGTCTTGCGAGTGGCTTGCATGCCGGAGTCCAGATAAATGGCTCCTACTATTGCTTCTATGGCGTCTTCCAATGTGGAGTCTCGCTCATTACCTCCGTCTCGAATTTCCGCTCGACTCATCCTCATTGTCTCGTGAATGCCCAGAGAGCACGCTAGCTTGCTGAGGTAGTCGCCGCGAGCCAGTACCGAGCGTCCTTTGGTCAAGATGCCTTCGTTGTCTTCGGGGAAAATTCGAAAAAGCTTTTCGGCGAGAATGGCTCCCAGTATGGAGTCCCCGAGAAATTCCAGTCTTTGGTTGTCTTCGCAACCACGGCAATCTTCGGCAAGGGATGGATGGGTGGTCGCCCGTCGCAAGAGTGATAGGTTGCGGAAACGATAACCGAGCCGTTTCTCCAAGGCTTGCAGGGCACTTTCCTCCTCTGCGGAAGGAGGATCGTCCGTTTCCGTCCCGTCGTAACGGATTCTGCCCGTGAGCCTGCGAATCCAGTTCACGAGTTTTCCGGAGGCTGTGGGAAAAAGCGGGACAAAACCTCGTCGGCGAGGTTGCGGTACGCTTGTGCTCCCGGCCCCGCGGGATCGTATTCAAAAATGGTCTGTCCGTGACTGGGGGCCTCGCTGAGGCGGACGGAGCGAGGAATCGCCGTGCTGAACATGAGTTGAGGATAGTGCGTCCCCACCTCTTCCCATACGTCGTAGGAAAGGCGTGTGCGGTTGTCGAACATCGTCATTGCGATGCCTCCCACCTTCAGGTCTTTGTTCGCACCTGATTCCCGCAATTGATCGACCACGCCGAGGATCTGTCCAAGTCCCTCCAGTGCCAAGTATTCGCACTGTAGGGTAACGAGCAGATAATCGGCGGCGCAAAGAGCATTCATCGAGAGCAATCCCAAGGTCGGGGGGCAATCCACGAGTATCAAGCTCAGACCATAGTCTTCCTTCAGGGTTGCTAGGCATTCTCTTAGCTTCAGGAGGTAGTCGGGTTGACCACCCAGTTCGAGCTCAGCCGCGGCAAGATCCAGTTCGGATGGTAGAATCCACAAGTTTTCTGAACGCGTAGCCTGTACTTGCTCGCTGGCGGAACCGTTTCCCGTAATAGGGCCATAGATGCCCGCTCCCGGCTTTTTTTCAAAGCCCAAGGCGCTGGTGGCATTGGCCTGGGGGTCAAGATCCACAATCAGGGTAGGTACGCCTGATGCTGCAAAAGCATGCCCAAGATTTACGGTGGTGGTCGTTTTCCCCACGCCACCCTTTTGATTTCCAACTGCTACGACTATGGCCGACATGGAGAAATTACACTAATTCGGTCTCGTTTGGAGTCGAGAGGAAACGGTTTGTGAGAACTTTCTCAACCGATGGATCAGAGTTCGATGGTCACTCGATCCCCTTCACGGGTCAGGCTTTTTCCCGGAGAAGGTTTGAATGTTGAGCCAAGAGACATTACTTCACCTGCGGTTTCGCGAAGGAACCATTCGATCGAGTGGAGTCCGCAGGCTAGGGACAGGGGAGAGGCTCCGCCTAGGCGCGGATTGATTTCCACAATGTGTGGAGAATCATTTTCGTCCACGATGACTTGAGCGAGGGCGTGACCGGTGAGACCCAAGGTCTCAACGCAAGCGACGACGAGATCCTCCCAATCCTCGTTGCGAAAAGTGACCGTATGATGGGACTCCCCGCTCACAACTAGCGTTCTCCAGCGTAACACCACTCCGTGAGCACGACTTGTTTTGTCCAACCAGACTTCAGCGCTGAATTCACGCCCTCCTACATAAGGCTGGAATATGGGGTTTTCAAGTTTGCCGGCATGACTTTCGGCTGCTTCTCGTGTAAGGTCTATGCCTATTTGTTCGGAACCGGAACCATGCCTTTCCTTTACTACCAAGCGATCGTCGGGTAGCTCGGTAATCGTTGAGCATGCGGAAATAACCGGCATTCCGACCGCTGCCAATCGTTCGGAAAAGACCAGTTTGTCCAGACATTTTGAGAGTGGTTCGGGCGGTGCAACGAAA
>CAWVZQ010000112.1:0-8450 GCA_963934405.1 uncultured Opitutales bacterium
ATGGCGTCCCGTAGGGGATTCGAACCCCTGTTGCCGGGATGAAAACCCGGTGTCCTAACCTGGCTAGACGAACGGGACTAAGTCTAAGAACAGAACATACTGGAGATTTCATTTGCTACGGCAAGACGAAACATTTTTGTCAGACTAAAAATGAGTCGATAGACGATCGAATTATAGCGAAGATTTGACTTTATGTAGAAAAAAGCTTTGATAGACCGTTTTCAATAAACCCTACGACCCATGAAACCGACATATAATCCGTCTAAAGTGCGCCGAGCCCGTAAGTGCGGGTTTCGCAAACGAAACAGTACGAGCGCGGGCCGAAACATCCTGAGGAATCGTCGACGTAAAGGACGCAAGCGTTTAACTGCTTCTGTAGCACGTCGCTTCCGTTAGATGTTGCTATTTTAAGGCAAAAGTCAGTCAACAGTTGCGGTTTCGGCTTCAAGTCTAAAAGCCGCATTCACAAGCGTGAGGAATTTCAAACCGTTAAACAGAAAGGAAAGCGTGTACGCACTAATCATTTCTTGGCGCAAGTGCTTATTGACGAAGAAAGACCAACGACTGAAAGAAGGATCGGAATAATTGCAACAAGACGACTAGGAAACGCCGTCAAGCGCAACCGGGCCAAAAGAGTCTTTAGAGAGTTGTTTAGGAATCATAAAGAAAATCTGCCCAAGAGATGCGATTTGGTGGTAATTCCGCACTCAACTTTTTTTTCGCAATCCTATTCGACATTGGAGATGGACTTTCTGCATACATGCAAACGCTTTAAAACAGATAGATGAAAAACTACCTCATTGGCTTCAGCCTATTGCTTTTCGCCACCTACCTTTATGTGGAACAAGCGAAAGTACAGCAGAAAAACGCGGAAGAAAAGCAGTTGCATGATACGAGCTTAAGCCGATATCCACGCGATAGTAACTATACAGCCCCTACCATAACTGATGTCGCGGCCGGCGAAATGCGACCGGACGTCAACGCATCACCTCTTTCTACGAAGATTCCTCAGGAGGTTAAAACATATGAGGGACTTGTCGGCGATAGCTCTTCTTTTGAATTTACTACTCTGGGCGGAGCCATCAGCGCGGTACATCTGGAAGAGGCAGAACGCCTCAAAAAAAGCTATGACATGACATTCTCTACGAATGACAATGGCAAAGGCATTGACGGTAATGCATTTAGCATGTTGTTCGAAGACCATGACGGCGACCCTCTGGACAGCCCATTACCAGGCTACGATTCGAGAGCTTACGAAATCGCCAGTGGAGATTTGAATTCCAAGGTGACCTTCGTAAATCGCACGGGCAACGTTGAGATTCGTCGCGAATATTTCCGGGAAGCAAACGAAACTTATGTGATTAGGCATAGAACAACCGTAATTAACAGAGGAGACTCCAGCCTAAAGCTCGATAGGATTAGGTTCGGTATAGGTTCAGCATTTCCTATACCCCGAAAATTTAATTTCATCGACCAAGCCGAGTCTTACATGCATGTCGGCTACTTCAATTCGGGAAACCCTCAAGAGGCTGGTTGGGGGTGCGCTAAATGCAGTGGTCGCATTGATGGGGAAACCGAAGAGTTTTTTCAGGTTAACGAAATGGGTGACTACGACCGGCTTCACGAGGGAAAGAAATTATCCGAAGCCAAATGGGCTTCAGTTAACAATCAGTTTTTCGTTAGCATTCTTCGGCCTAAGGAAGAAAAGGATGCCGTTGTTCGAGGAATGCCAATTGAGCGTGGTACGGACGGCAACGCCAGCAATCGGGAACAAGGAGTAACGGGATCCATCTCAATTCCTTTCGGAGAGATTCCTCCCGGAGAGAGCAGAAGCGTCGAGTGCTTCTACTATGCGGGGCCAAAAGATTATATGATACTCTCTTCACTGGGAATGGAACAGGACAAGGTTATGCAGTTTAACCCATTTGAGTGGGTTTCTGGGCCGATGAATTGGCTTCTAAACAAGTTACAAGGCATTCTAGGCAACTTCGGCCTAGCGATTATTTTCCTGACAATCATCCTTAAATTGGTGCTGTGGCCCCTTACAGCAAAAGCCACACGCTCCCAGAAAAGAATGCAGGCGTTGCAAGAACCAATGGCGAAACTCCGAGAAAAACACAAAAATGATTCACAGAAAATGAATCAGGAAATGATGAAGTTTTACAAGGAGCAAGGGGTCAACCCATTTGCGGGGTGTTGGCCTATTCTAGTTCAAATGCCTATTTTCTTGGGAATGTTTTATATGCTTAGGTCGGCTGCTGAACTGTACGGGCAAAGTTTTCTATGGGTAAGTGATCTTTCCGAGCAAGACAACATCACAGACATCGCGGGGTTTTCGATAAATGCTCTGCCCTTTGTAATGTTGGCCACACAGTGGTTTCAAATGAAGCTTACACCCATGCAACTTGGTCCTGATGCCAGTGATTCTCAGCGTATCAACGCAAAAATGATGCGAATGATGCCGTTCATGTTCCTCGTGTTTTTGTATTTCTTTTCTTCCGCACTGGTTCTGTATTGGACAGTGCAGAATACGATGAGCATCTTCCAGACACTCATTACGAAGAAGGGGAAATCTCCAAAGGAAATTGAAACCGAAAGAAGTATTTTAGCGAAAGATGAAGCTAAGGTGGGTCAGAAAAAACCTGATGCCGATTTCATCGAGGAAGAGGAAAGGCAACATCGCCAAGTGCTCGGTTTAAAGTTGCGCGGGAAGCTAAACAAAAAACAAATCGATGAAATTTATCGGGGGCGAATGGAGAAGTATCATCCCGACAAATTACGTAACCTTGGAGCCAAACGGCAGGATGAAGCCATGCAGAAAAAAGAACGGCTGGAGGCTGCCTATGAATTTCTCTTGAAGAAACTTGCCAACAAATCTTGAGTGTGAAGACCGCTTCATCGTAAAAGCCAAGAGACTAAAATTAATTAAAGAAAAAAAGAAATGTCCGGGCACAGCAAATGGGCTACAACCAAAAGGCACAAAGCTGCGGTAGACGCCAAACGCGGTAAGATTTTCAGCGTTATCAGCAAAGAACTTATGCTAACTGCACGTGATGGCGGAGGGGACGCTGAGTTCAACCCACGCCTGCGTACTTTAATTCTAAAGGCCAAGCAAGCCAACATGCCGGCAGAAAATGTGGAGCGAGCGATCAAGAAGGGTACGGGTGAACTTGAAGGCACAATAATCGAAGAACTGCTTTACGAAGGCTACGCCCCGGGAGGAGTTGGCTTAATAATTGAAGTTACGACAGACAACAAAAACAGATCCGCATCAGAAGTCAGGAGTACGCTGGGGAAAGGGGGAGGAAACCTCGCGGGCACAGGTGCTCTCTCCTACAATTTCAAGCGCAAAGGCCAATTTTTAATTGCCAAAGACAAAGTCGATGAAGATACGCTCACGGAACTGGCTCTTGAAAACGATGCAGATGATATTGTTGCAGAAGAGGAGCATTTCGAAGTTCTTTCCGAAGTGAGTGAATTCGATAAACTGACACAGGCACTGAATTCTGCAGAAATTGAGGCAGATTCCGCAGAACTCGTCTATCTTCCGGAAAACCTTGTCGCCGTCTCGGACGAAAACATAGCTCGTCAAGTATTGCGTCTAATTGACAACCTCGACGATTTGGAAGACGTTAAGGCCGTTCACAGCAATTATGACATAGATGAAGCTTTGCTTGAAGCCTACGCAGCACAAGAATAATGAACTCATTATCTTGTGCTGAGATGAAGTTAAGCGCAGGCAGCTAAAACAAAGAATTTTCCCATAAAGTGATCGGAAGCAAAACAGATCCCGATTACCTAAACGGAATTGGCGAGGTTGGTCTTGTAAAACCCCTGGAATTCCGTGACGACACACCCTTTCAATTTGAGAGAGGTGGGGAAATCGCATCCATAAATTTACGTTATGAAACATATGGAGAGCTTGCTGCGAACAAGGAAAATGCGATCCTTATATGCCATGCTCTAACGGGCGACCATCATTGTGCCGGAGTTTATTCGCCAGAGGATGCGAAACCAGGTTGGTGGAACCAAATGATAGGACCAGGAAAGGCCATCGATACAAAACGATTCTTTGTAATTTGCTCGAATTGCCTTGGCGCATGCCAAGGCTCCACTGGCCCAACCTCGCTCAATGAAGCTACGGAGAAACCATACGGCATCTCATTTCCAGAGTTAACCATAGGCGATATGGTTTTAGCCCAAAAGCGTTTAGTGAAACATCTCGGCATCGACAAGCTCTATGCCGTCGTAGGAGGCAGTATGGGCGGGATGCAGGCGTTGCAGTGGGCAGTGTCCTGCCCTGAGATAGTCGAACGAACCGTAGTGATCGCAGCGACAACGCGACACAACGCCCAAACAATCGCCTTTAACGACGTCGGTCGAGCCGCCATCCAGGGCGACCCGGAATGGAACAGTGGAGACTATCCGTCCGGCGGGGGTCCGGAGGTCGGACTCGCGATCGCCAGAATGATGGCTCACATCACTTACCTTTCGGGCAAAGGCATGGAGCAAAAATTCGGTAGATCTCGCCGCGAGCAAATAGACGGTGACACAACGAAGTCCATAGAGGCACATTTTGGGGTTGAGTTCGAGGTTGAAAGCTACCTGCGCCATCAAGGGAAAACCTTCGTAAACCGCTTTGACGCGAACACTTACCTCCACCTCACCAAGGCTCTCGATCGATTCGATCTTCACGCGGAGGAGGGAGGACTCGAACAATCCCTCAGTCGAATAAATGCCCGCACTCTTGCTGTAGGTTTCACATCGGACTGGTTATACACTCCCAAACAAAATCGTGAAATTGTGGAAACTCTCCAATGCTTGGGCAAGGACGCTTCCTATGCTGAAATCGATCACGATTTCGGTCACGATTCCTTCTTACTCAAATCCGAACGATTCCATCGTCTTATACAAGTTTTTCTGGAAGGAGCGGACCAAAAAGAACTAGACCGCCAAAGTTCTAGGCCCGATTCGATCACTCGCACCGAAGCAAAAAAAGAAGCTGATTTTCGAGTAATCGATGAATGGGTCGGGCAAGGTGAAAGCGTTCTTGACTTAGGGTCTGGTCGCGGAATTCTCCTAGAACACTTGGCCAAGACCAAGCAGGTCCGAGGTTTAGGCGTGGACGTTGATATTGAGAAAGTCATTGGCTGTGTCTCGCGAGCTGCTCCGGTCTATCAAGGCGATGTTCGCAAAACTCTTGCCGGCTTTCCTGACGATTCTTTCGACTGGATCGTATTCTCCCGGACAATGGAAGAATTAAACAACCCATGTGAAGTTATTGAAAAAGCTCTGCAGGTTGCCAAGCGAGTCGTGGTAAGTTTTGTTAATCACGGTTATTGGCGTAATCGACTCCACTATTTCTTAAATGGTAGTCGGATCATAAACGATGTATACGACAAGGCTTGGCACGAACGGACCCCCATCAACCCTATAGCAATCCATGATTTCGAAAAGTTCTGTCGAGACCGCAACCTAGTCCTCCGAAGGAGAGTGTGCCTAGGCGGAGACTGGAAAACCCATTGCAGAGTCCTCCCAAACCTACTTGCAGGAGTGGCAATATATGAGGTAGGAAGAACTTAGGGTATACGATAGGGAAGGAAATTGTATCTCCCTTTAAACCAAACATAGAAGCGATTTAGGCCTCGCCGGAGGTAAGCCCGGGCATCCTTTTCGACACGAGCAACCTGACCATTAATCTCCACGATTACAACCCCCTTGCGAATCGTTTGCTCCTCACCTGAAGATTCGGTGACCACCAAACCGGCAACCGTATTGGGGATATCGAATCGGCGACGAAGATCAGGGTCAAGTGGAGCAAGTGTAATCCCTGGGATGATCAAACCACCTATGTCAGGGCGCAATGTATCATCGAGGCTACCTAGAGTGACTCTTAATTTTTTCCGATTAGAATCACGAATAATAATCAAGGGAACGCTTGCCCCGGGAGGGGTTTGAGAAATGGCGAGACGAAGTTCCGCAACGGAGGCAATTTCCTTACCCGCAGCCTCGACTATAATGTCATTACTCTGAATCCCGGCTCGATCCGCTGGAGATCCTTTCACGACTCCCGTTGTGCGAGCGCCTTCGTCGGTGGGCAAGTCCTCAAGCTGGACCCCAAGGAAACCTCTCTGGACTCCACCTTTCTCAATGAGACCGGTCATAACACTGCGGGCGAGGTTTACTGGAATGGCAAAGCCAATTCCTATACTTCCTCCTGTCCGAGAGTAAATGGCCGTGTTGATACCAACGAGACGCCCTTTGGCATCGATTAGGGCACCACCGGAGTTACCTTGATTGATTGCAGCATCAGTCTGGATAAAATTTTCATAGGCGCCCGGATCCTTTAGAATGCCGAGATCGGTACGACCCGTGGCCGAAACAATGCCCATGGTAACAGTGAGACCGACGCCAAGGGGGTTGCCGGCGGCAAAGACAATGTCGCCCACCCTTAACTTGGCGCTGTCTGCGAGGGTGATGGACGGAAGAGCTTCGGGAGCGTTAATCTTGAGAACGGCTATATCGGTGGCTTTGTCAAAGCCAACGATTTCAGCAGGGAATTCGCGCTTGTCAGACAGTTTAACGGAGACTTCGTCCACTGGTTTTCCCGTGCGTTGGTCGGTAATAACATGGGCGTTGGTGATTGCATAACCCTCGGGGGCAATTATCACACCGGACCCCATGCCGGCGGGCACCTTTTGTTCTTCCACTCGAGAACGGTCCGCACCTCGAGAAAGCCCATAATAGCGTCTAAGAAAATCCTCTAGGGGATTGGATGCGTTTGGAAAACTTCGGCGAACTACTTGAGCGGTATAAACCCCGACCACGGCAGGTGTCGCTTTACTTAATACATCAGCATAACCTGTCACTCTCGGAGGATCAGTCTGAGGTAAAGGTGTCTCGTCTAACTTTAAAGTAAAACGATCTGCATGACCCAAAAGGTGATTACCTTGAGACCACAATAGGTTTAGCAAAAATGTTATTCCAAGTATGGCCGGCAGGAGGAAATTGAGTTTGTCGAATACCTTCATAGCAAGTACATAGGCGAGGGAAACACAGTACTTTGTTTATCCCTCATTATGAAAAGAGGCAAATCGAGCGATTAGAAACCCTTTATTTGGAACAGGCTGGATATACTACTGTCTGTATGAGTACGGTGAATCGCTTCGCCAAGAAGAGGAGCCACACTAAGGGTACGAATGGGAAGATCGCCAATGTCCAGTTGGACGGTATTTGTAGTAATTAACTCATCGAGAACTCCCTGACGAAGACGTTCTCGACCGATCTCATTAAGAACGCCGTGACTCACTATTGCCCTAACTGTGTTGGCTCCACGTTCCTTAAGAAGAGTGGCGGCAGCCACGAGAGTACCAGCCGTTTCTGTCATGTCGTCGATAATAAGGATATCGCGGCCTTCCACTTCACCGACTAGGTTCATGGCTTCAACGGTAGTAGCACCTGTTCGACGCTTGGCAACAAAGCCAAGAGGACAACCAAGCATTTCAGCATAGGCATTAGCCATTTTCATGCCGCCGACATCGGGAGAAAAAACCGTTAGGTTATCAGTATTTTCTTCCTTAAGAGCTTCAAAGAAGACTGGTGAGGCATACAAGTGGTCAACGGGAATATCAAAAAAACCTTGGATTTGCTGGGCATGCAAGTCCATGGTAAGAATGCGGTTGGCTCCGGCGGCAACAAGCAGGTTGGCTACCAGTTTAGAGGTAATGGGAACGCGAGGTTGGTCCTTACGATCCTGTCGAGCATAACCAAAGAAAGGGAGCACTGCGGTCACTCTGGAAGCAGAGGCACGCTTTGCTGCATCTATCATAATCAGCAACTCCATCACATTGTGATTGGCTGGAGAACAGGTGGACTGAACGAGAAAGACATCGGCTCCGCGGATATTTTCGTTAAACCTGACGAAGGATTCGCTATCAGGGAATGCGGTGACTAGCGCATCCCCGAGCGGCACATCCAAATAGTTACATATTTCCTTTGCGAGATCAGGATTTGAAGATCCGGTAAAAATTTTAAGACTAGCCTCTTTCATTCTCATTTCGACCAACTCTCTAAGAGGTCTCGTCGAGGTCGGCAAACCTTTTGAACAAATCGGGTAACTTCCTTTGCAAAACCGCAATGCGCTGAGCCAGAGCATATGGCAATGCGGGATTACCTTTGAGGAAGGCTCCTGCCTCGACATTCTTTGTAATCCCAGCCTGAGCGGCAATTTTTGCACCTTTGCCGACATTAAGGTGGCCTGCAAAACCCGCTTGGCCGCCAACGATTACATCGTCTTCGAGGGAAACGCTCCCACTGATGCCCACTTGAGCCACCACTAGACAGCGTTTTCCAATTATAACATTGTGACCAATTTGCACAAGATTATCGATTTTAGTGCCCTCCCCAATACGAGTTTCGGCAAAACGAGAACGATCGATACAAGTATTAGC
>CAWVZQ010000113.1:0-8353 GCA_963934405.1 uncultured Opitutales bacterium
ACTTCCGAAACTCCCCTTGATCTTCGGGTTCTGCGGGGGCTTGACCCCGAAATGGTACGAGGACGGGTAGTATCTATTTTTTGGTAAAGATAATAAGAAAGGAAATTGGTAGTATACGTAAAAGAAGTTCAAAACTGCCGTCCCACCCGTCCCACGATACTTTATAACCCTCCCAAATACCCGAATCAGCCTCAAGATTAATATAAACCGCATCTCACCGTTTGATTGCGAATGTCATTAATGGGTTGACCGAGGTAAGGCGGGGAGTAGGGTTGGGGGACCATAAAACATACTGGCATAAGATTCACATTACTTCTCATCGGCGTTTTGCTCTCCTTAATCCTCTTCGGAGGGTGCGCTCTACTGGATGGCTTTCGATACCCAAATTAAAATAGAGGCGCGCTAATGACTGAAGTTGCTTGGAAACCAAATGGCGAGAAGTGTCTCGTGACCAACATCGTGAACGGGAATGGGGTTAGGGTTTGGTATCGCGGCAACGGGGACGAGGATAGTCGCGGCGCCTGACAAGCTGAAAATGAGGTGATAAAGAGTTAAAAGCAATGAATAAAATTCAAGGGCTTGACGAAAAAACTAGACATCATCATGGTTTCGTCGGAATTTGATCCCTCCATGAAACGTATCTGTCGGACAATAACACGCACCCACTTCCACTTATCGAAAATTAAGACGATTCGGGCGGGAAGGATTTTGGTGCTCTTGGCTTTCCTTTTCCTTCTCGGCGAAGCTGGCGCAGCCAAGGGGAAGGGGGAAATAGCATCAGACTTCACCTTGGTCAACCAGGCCACGGGCCAAGATTTGAAGCTTTTTGATTACGAGGGTCATGTCGTCCTGCTCGACTTCTTTGCCTACTGGTGCGGTCCATGCAAGTCTTCGTCTCCGGTCGTCGAAGAGGACGTCTACAAGTACTTCAAGGACAGGGGTGGGAACGACAGCAATGTTCCCGTGACCCTGATTGGGGTAAACATAGATACGAGCAATCCCACCAAAACGAATGAATTCGTCCAGAACGCGGGAATGGAGTTGGTGGGTAATGACGTGAACCGCGTGGCATGGGGGCAATTCGGAGACAGATCGATTCCCCATTTCGTCGTGATCAACGGCGTCAAGAATTCCACGTCTCACAAGCAATGGGAAGTCGTCTATGTGAAAAAGGGCTTCCCCGGAGCATCAACACTGCGAACTAAAATCAATTCCGTCACAGCCGCTAACGTACCGCCCGTGATTAGCAGTAACGGCGGAGACGATTCGGCTTCCGTTATTATAGTCGAAAACGAGACCTCCGTAACCAGTGTCAATGCGACTGATGATAATGGCGATTCTTTGGTCTTCTCGATTGCCTTTGGTGACGACAAGAATCTTTTTGGCATCAACGCCTCCACGGGAAAATTGACATTCCTCAACCCTCCGGATTTCGAGAATCCGACGGACACGGACACGGACAATCATTATCAGGTGATTGTGGAAGCCAGCGACGGCAAGAAAACGGATCTCCAAGAGCTTATCGTAAAAGTCACCAATATTAACGACAACGCTCCAGTCATCACCAGTCATGGCGGCGGATCGTCCGCCTCCCTGGACTTGGCGGAGAACCAACCTAGAGTTGGAATAATCTTAGCCAACGACTTGGACAAGGATTTGATCCTTTACCAGATAACAGGCGGGACGGACGCCTCCATGTTCGACATCAACTCCACTGTCGGAACATTGATTTTCAAATCCGCGCCCGACTACGAGAATCCAGCTGATTCCAATTTAGACAACATCTATTCCCTACAAATCACTGTGACCGACGGCCAAAAAAATGACACGCAAACTCTTTCTATTCACATTCTCGATGAGGACGACACAACGACTTCCCGCTCCCTGTCCTTAGTCGCACATCCCTCGAACGCAGGCACTCTATTGGGAGCCGGAATTTATCCTTCGGGCACTCAAGCCGCCATTTCGGCAACTCCAACCGATGGCCATTCCTTCACCGAATGGTCGGGGGGCGGCATCACCGACGCCAATGCTTTGAATACCACCGTCAGCATGACCCAAGACAGGAACGTCACAGCCTCATTTGCCATTAACCGACACACTTTGATCGTAGCCTCGGGCATTGGATCGGGAGAATTCGACTGGAATTCCACTGTTCCAATCATCGCCAATGCGACAACAGGCTACACTTTTAAAGGATGGACGGGCGCGGGCATCACCAACCCCGGTGATGCAAATACGACCGTTCTCATGACAGAGGACAGAAACATAACCGCAACATTCCAAATCAACTCCTATTCACTAATCGTCTCTGCAAATGGAGAAGGCGGCGCCGTATCCGCTTCAGTCACCCACGATTACGGAACCCAAGCCACCATTACAGCCACCCCGCAAACGGGCTATTCTTTCATCGGTTGGACGGGCGACGGCATCGCCGACCTCAACGCCGCCACCACCACGGTGGAAATGACCCAAGGTCGCAATGTCGCCGCTTCGTTCGCCATCGACCGACACACTTTAATCGTAACCTCGGGCACTGGATCGGGAGAATTCGACTGGAATTCCGCTGTTCCAATCATCCCCAATGGAACAACAGGCTACACCTTTACGGGATGGACGGGCACGGGCATCACCAACCCTGGTGATGCAAATGCGACCGTTCTCATGACAGAGGACAGAAACGTAACCGCAACCTTCCAAATCAACTCCTATTCACTAATTGTCTCTGCAAATAGAGAAGGCGGCGCCGTATCCGCTTCAGCCACCCACGATTACGGAACCCAAGCCACCATTACAGCCACTCCGCAAACCGGTTACTCCTTCATTGGATGGAGCGGAGAAGGCATTGCCGACCGCAATGCATTCACCACCACGGTGGACATGACCCAAGATCGCAATGTCTCCGCTTCGTTCGCCATCGACTCGCACACTCTACTGACATCAGCAGGCACAGGAGGCACCGTTACGGGTTCAGGTACGTTCGACTGGAACTCTTCCGTGTCAATTTCGGCAACCGCAAGCGTCGGCTACCAATTCACGGGATGGATCGGAACAGGCATAAATGATCCCGACGACTCAAACACTACGGTTCTGATGACGCAGGATAGAAACATAAGCGCCACATTCCTAATCAATTCATATGCCTTGTCCGTGTCCGTCGGAAGCGCAGGCGGCAGCGTTTCCTCATCGGGTTCACACAACCACGGAACTCAAACGACAGTTACAGCCACCCCGCAAACGGGCTATTCTTTCATCGGTTGGACGGGCGACGGCATCGCCGACCTCAACGCCGCCACCACCACGGTGGACATGACGCAGGACAGAAACGTCACGGCCAACTTTGAGGCAATTATCCACAGCCTAGTCGTTTTGGCCGCTTCCGGGGGCACCGCCTCGGGCGATGGCAACTTTAGCTACGGGACAAACGCTCCCATCACCGCCTTCCCTGGACAAGGGTATTACTTCACGAATTGGAGCGGAGAGGGGGTTGAGGACGCCAACTCATCCTCAACCACAACCTTGATGACGCAGTATCGAAACGTCACCGCCAATTTCGCCCTCATCCCCCCAAATCAGCGCATCCTGCAAACCTACGCCGAACCAGTTGGCTCAGGTTCAACCGGCGGCAGCGGAACTTATGACGAGAATACCGCCGTCAATGTTTCGGCAAACGCAGCAGCAGGATATCACTTCTTGGGATGGACGGCAACTGGTGGCGCCCTAGCCTTGCCCCTCTCACCCACCTCCGCCACCGTGACGCTCGACCAAGGCTCAGACGCCAACGCAACTGCTCATTTCGCCGCTCTAAGCTACGAACTGGACCTCGTGACGTCCACTGGTGGTTCCGCTTCCGGCGAGGGCAACCACTCCCACGGGGAAACCGTCCTCATTACAACCACTCCCGAAACCGGTTACAGCTTCACGAACTGGGAAGTAAGCGGCACTTTGGATTTTGCCGTCTCGGTCGCACCGAGACAATACGATGGCTTGGTCGACGCCTTTCATATAGACGGTAAGGAGAATCCGCCTCTCACCCTCGTCCGCGGAAATCTCTACCAATTCACACTCAACGACTCCACCGCCAATCATCCTTTTTATTTTAGCACCGACTCGTCCGGCGGGGGCAACTCCTACGCCGGTGAGTACCTCTACGGCATAACCAGTTCAAAAGCCACAAGCGGCACCGTGAGCATTACGGTGGATGCCGGAACCCCCAACACCCTCTACTACTATTGCGGCAACCATCCCGGCATGGGCAACATCATCAACGTCATCGACTCCACGGGTTTGGTTGCCGACCCCAACGCCGGCACAACAACCGTCGGCACCAACGCCAGCTATGTGCTTCAGGCCAACTTCTCCTTGGATCAAAATCTGCTTACGGTGAACGCAGGAACGGGTGGAAGCGTATCAACCGGAGGAAGCTTAGACTACGGAACTGATGCCTCCATCACTGCCACGCCCACTATCGGCTATGCCTTTTCAAATTGGAGTGGTCTTGGTGTCAATGCACCACAGTCCCCGACAGCAACAGTCTCCATGACTCAGGATCGAAACATCACCGCTAACTTCGAACCCACCTCCCACCTCCTCAGTCTAATGTCAAACCCCTTGAGGGGAGGGTCGGTCATCGGTAACGGCAATTACATCTACGGAAAAACCGTCCATATTGCCGCCACTGCCGCCGAAGGTTATCGGTTTGCGGGATGGACGGGCGGAAACTTCGCTGACGCCAACACTAGTTCCACCACCCTAATCGTGACCGACTCGACCACCATAACAGCCAAGTTCGAGAAAACCCTCTACAAAGTTAATGTCACTGTAATTCCCTTTGGGGCGGGAAATGTTTCTGGCGACGGTTTCTTCGAACACGGACAAACCGTCACGCTCCTCGCTTCTCCCATCAAGGGTTACTTACTCTCCCACTGGTCGGGAGCAACGTTAGCCTCTTCCAGCTCGCAGACTCAGATTCTTACAGTCACTGGTGACCTGAACCTAGTCGTCACCTTCGAGCGCCACGCCGACGCAGGCACCCTCTCCTATGCCCTCGAAGCCACCGATTTGGAGGCGGGCTGGAAAGAAAGTTCTTGGTTCGGATACTTCCACCAAGCTACGCCCGACTGGGCCTACCACATTGATTTCGCCTGGATTTTCACTAACCCCGAAAACGATGCATCCATGTGGTTCTGGCACCCAAAGCTTGGCTGGCTCTGGACCAATAAGAACATTTATCCATACGCCTGGCGACGAAAAGGCTACTCCTGGAAATATTTCTCACGCCTTTCGGATGGGACATTCGCCTACTACGACTACTCCTCCTCCTCGTGGCAGACCGATCTCGACATATTCGAGATGCAAACCGTCGCATACCCAGAGGAAGGCGGCACCGTTTCCAGAGGCGGTTCGTTCAAGCAAGGTTCCGTCGCGACCCTTACTGCAACTCCAGCCGAAGGTTATGCCTTCAAGCGCTGGTTCGGTGATGCACGTGGCACGACACCCAGCCTCGACATAATCGTTAACGGAGAACTCATCATCTACGCCGAGTTTATTAAGAACCCGTAACATTCCTTAGTTACTTCATGCGATGAAAGCCAACTCTGAAAAAGTTCGAGCGAGAAATCTCGCCTTGACCCTTGGCGTCTGTTCCCTGTTTTTCGTTCTGGGTTCCGGATGCAAGACAATCCCCGCATCCCAACAACGCTTGCTAGTGAAACCAAACATGACGTTCTCGAGCTCGTTCCTCTGGAAATACCAGAGTGGTCTCGTCTCTCGGGTGGAACCGGGATCGGCCTTTTCCGGAGGAGTCGGTTCTGCCGGATGCGCGTCCTGCAAGTAAACAACATGACGATGGAGCCGACGTGGAACTTTGGAAAAGAGCACTTGTTACCGCAATAGGTTCACTTGGCCTGTTATTCTTTTCCGGCACCGTATTAAGCGAGGACAAACGACAGGGAAGTGAATGGGACCAGATACCGCTCGTACAGCGTTCCTTGGGCTCTCTCACACAACCCACAGAGGAAACTGTCGAAGCAAAACAGACAACTTTAGGGGTTCGTGAAAACCACATCCTCGTTCTAGATTTCTTCGCGCCGTGGTGCGCTCCCTGTCTAGAAGCTTCCCGAGCCCTAAACACACTCGAGGCCTCCTACCGTAAAACGGGAAAACAGCCCGTAAAAGCGATTGTGGAAGTCTTACCCATAAACATAGACGTCAGCTCCCTCGAGCGTTCCAATGCCTTCGCCACCCGAGTTGGTCTTGATGCCTATTTCGGGGACAGCGAGGGACGCCTGTTCGAAGCCTTGGGAGGAACGAGTTTGCCATACATCGTCGTTCTCATTCCCTCGGAAGACGGAAAAGATGACCTGGACGAGCGCATTATCCTTAAGCAATCGGGTTTCTTCGGGCTCGATCCGTTGCGAGCAGTCATCGATAAATACCGCAATTTGCCTTCCGATCTTCCGGAACCAAGCCCGGAAGTCCGGGCAGGAACCAAGACAAGGTCCGCCGAAGATGCCTTCGAATTTTCATCCGAACTGCTCTCGTCCACTGACGTCTCTATCTTCGACCTTGCCGTTCGCTGGAGGCGAAGGACGAGCAAGACGGACTTGGATTTCTCCCTTACTCGGTCCCTGAACAGGATCGAATACCAACCACCCTTCCCTCCCTACGCCTATTCTGATGAGACTCCCTTGGTTCGCTCGGAAATCACCTCGGGTATGCGTGTCATCGCAAAGCGTACCACTTCGGAAACTTTCGCTCCCTACCTCGAAATCGGGGGATATGAGGGTTTCACGGATCATCGTTCCCTCTGGATGGACGAACGATATCGGCAAACCGAGGGAGGGTCGCCCGAATATCGGACGGCTTCGCCGTGGGGTTTCGATGCAGGCTTGGGGTTCCGCCGGGAATACGTTCCCCTATCGGCCTTTCTGGAGGCAGGCTTAACCTACCAGTTCGACAGGGTTTCGCCAGGGTACACTCGCAGTTTGACCCCGGGCTTGCAGCGAGGAGAAGACAAACTCGACACTTGGGCGTTTCGCCTTTCCACCGAAAACGCGCTTTCGGTTCGCCTGCGAACACTCCACGAATGTTCTCTTATCGACACCTCGGGCAGGGAACTGCGATTCTCCTACGCGGGTTCACTCGCAAGAAGCCTGAGCGAAAGATGGGTTCTTCGGGCGGATTGGGGCTTGTCAAAGGAAAAACCACGTTTCAATTCCAGAAGTCTGGGCCTGTACCTTGAAAGGGAAATCACCGGAAGCACCTTCGCGGGAGGGGGACTGCGTTGGTACGGGGACTCAGGAGAAATCGAGGACAAGAAAATTATTTCCAGTGCGGCCCCCGCGTTGCATACAGTTCACCCCGATGTGGGCATCAAGTGGATTGGAAGCCAACTGGCGGCAAGGATAAATGCCGGGGCCTATTTCTCGCGTTACGCGGAAACCGGAACGGGAACCGTCGAGTTCTTCCATTTATACCAAGACAGGGATTGGCTCTTTTTTGATTTTGCCCTTTCCTATTCCTTTTAACAGCAAGGTCGAAAACTGGAGATAGCCCGTTAACTGTTCGCATCAAAGAAGAAAAAGCCTGTGGCGAACTCTGCAAGCGAATAGCGGGTTAAGTCACCAAGCAGTGCGAAGGCGTCCCGATACGACTCGAACTGTCCCTTGCTCTTCGAGTCGTGGGGATAGAACTTGGCCGAATCCATACCCAACAGTTCCTTGTGCTGAACCAAGCTCCAAGCCTCGTGATTGGGGATTCTGACCGCTAGGAAGTCGTAGTCGCCCTCGGTTTTCACCTTCCCTGACCCGAGACCCGTTCCGACTTGGTGAGCCAAGGATTCCGAATCAGCCGACGAGTTCGCGGATGGGGGCGGCATCGTCGAGGAGGTAGCGGGGACGGCCACTTAGGTCGGTAATGGTGCTGACGGAAGAACCGATGCCCAGGTTGTGGTACAGAGTGGAGAGAACGTCGCGATAATGAATGGGACGTGAGGTAACCGTAGAGGCGGTCTTGTCGGTGGAACCGATGACTTGACCGACGTTCATGCCCCCACCCGCCATAATGCCCATTGCGGCTTGCGGCCAGTGGTCGCGCCCACCCTTGGAGTTCACCTTTGGGGTGCGACCGAACTCGCCCCAGGCGAGTATGGTGACGTCGTCGAGCATGCCTCGTTCCTCCAGGTCGGTGACGAGTGCCCAGAGAGCGTGGTCAAGGATGGGACCGAGATGGCGCATACGAGGGAAATTGTCGGAATGGGTGTCGAAGTCGCTCAGGGATACGCTGACGCAACGTACACCGGCCTCGACAAGCCTGCGGGCGATGAGGAGCTTGCGGGCGGCAAGGGGACCTT
>CAWVZQ010000114.1:0-8158 GCA_963934405.1 uncultured Opitutales bacterium
CCCAACCACATGACAAAATCCTCTACGGCCGCTTCGTCAAAGAGGAAAATACCCGCCAAGGGTCGCGACAATTGCTTGAATTCACGAAGTTTCGCTTGGTCCGCGGACTTTTTCTTCCCTACGTTATCGAGATGGTCGCGAAAGAATTTTTGCTCCTCCAGAAGAGTCTTCGCGATTGACTTGACGCGATCGGGATTCGCGGCAAACCAGTCGGAACGCACCGCATAAACGTCCGCAATAACTCTAGAGGCTGTGCGAGTGGTAAGAATCGGTTTCGCCCCCTTTACGCTGTCCTCGGCTCCGGTCCCCACTGTTCCACCTGCCGTAAGCGTGAGGATGTCGGGGTAAATCGCTGCAGCTCCATCTACCGACGAATCAGCCCGGAAAGCTCCGGCCGGATCATTAATGCCCGGGACCGGGTTGTCGGGGTTTTCAGTGATGTCCGCAACGTACTTGACCGTCACGTCCGCCAAAGTCAGTCCCGCATCCTGCAGGAGCACGTTAACCAAATCCATGTGAGGTCCCGTGCGCTGCACGACGATGGTCTTCCCCTTGAGGTCAGAAAGCTTGTTCACTCCCTTCGCCACAAACCCGTCGGCTCCCGTACTCCAACTCAGTTGCATGAATACGATGGGGGCAAGATCAGGACTAATGGCAGTCAAACCTTCTGCCGCAAGATTGATCATGCCGATCGTTCCACGAAGGAAGGGACTGTCACCGGAAATATAGGCCTTGAGCTGTTTATCGAACTCGTCCACTCGCTCCAACTTTACAGGTGCGCCGGCGGCGCGTCCAAGCTTTGATCCCGCATTGGGCCTCTCACCACCATTCGCATGGATGGTAACGCCATCGGCCGCCCAGGTGATATAGGGCATTTGCAAAATCCCCGGCTTTACCGCGCCCTTTTGGGTTTTAAAAACAGGATCGTTTTTAAAGGGCTTGGTGATCTCTGAGTAGTTGACTTTCTGGCCAAAGACTCCGCCGACCGACATGGCAAATGCGAGGAAAAATAAGAGGAAGGCATTGATTGCGCGATTCATGATTCTGTTTCGGTATGAGGTTTTGTATTTCTGCGATGTTGAAAGTATTCGGGGACAAGCTCGATGTCAGTAGCTTCACGGACGGCTAAGTCGATTTGAAACTCGATGACTTCCTTGGGAACTGAGGGCTGATAATCCTCGAGCATCTCGGCAAGAATTTCAACAGTCCGACGTTCACTTGTTACCTGTAACCGCATGACCTTGGCGGCCAAGGCTTCGGCGGCGCCGGCAGTCATCAACAGGGGTGCTTTCTCCTCAAGAGACTGAGCCTCATCATCGCTCAGCACGAGATCGTTGCGCTTAAGCAAGGCACGAATAAGTTCCATGCTCTCCGCGGTAGTGGAAGTTGGTAAAATGGGTATTTTCACGTCCACGCGACCGGGACGTTTCAGATCTACCTCGATCAGGTCGGGCCTACTGCTGGCAAGTATCCAGACGATACGTCCTCGGTTCTCATTCTTGCCCATTTCCTTTGCGATCATGGAATAAAGCCTGCCGGAAAGACCTCCGTCGCCTTCAGACACCCGACGTCCCAAGGCTTGATCCGCCTCGTCCACGAACACCATGCAGCGCCCGAGTGCTCTTAGGATGCGAAAGACCTTCTCCAAGTTCCCCTCGGAAGTACCCACCCATCGCTCGCGGAAATTCTTGAGAGCCACGGTCGGCACCCCCGCTTCACCAGCCATACACTCGGCCAGAAAGGTCTTACCCGTTCCCACGGGCCCGCAGAGCAAGTAACCCTTGGGAACTGCCCGCAGACGACCTTCGCGCCAATTCTGCAAATCCTTCGAAACCCATTTCTTAATGGCCTCAGAGCCGGCCATATTGGAAAAATTCTTGCTGGGCGGAATGAACTCGATGAGGTCGCGAGCATCATTCTCTATGAGAGATTTTTTCAGCTCGGCCACGTCCGCTCCCTCGATAGGTCGCTCACTCAAGTTCGCCATACGTACGGCTTCCTCCACCGAAACAAGGGCGACACCGGAGAGTTGTTCGGCCAATTGGTCCTCCGGCTCCTTTCCGAAGGCTTTTGGAAAACGTTTGCGAAAAGCAACTAGGGCTTCGCCGATTAGCTTTGGACCGGGCAAGGGAACCTCCACCGTATGACTGCGTGGATTACGAGAGACGAGGGGATGAAGATCGCTGAAGTTTTCACAGGTCAGGAATGTCGCCAAAGGATGCTCACGCAAAGCGCCGTCCGAGGCCCAGTTGCGCAAGGTCAGGGCGAGACGTGAAAGCTCGTGATCACGAAAACGCCCGCCCGAAAAGGGGACCACCAAGTGAGCGTCCTCTATCACGACTGCAACCTTGCAGGGTGAACCTCCTCGAATTCTAGCTACGTTTACCGCGCTGAGGAGAAGGCGATCCAGTTCCCGGAGGGCCGCGGCAGGTGATCGGACGGTCTCCTCCGAAGAAACGGGACGATTAGTCACCTTGGCCAAGTCGTCGCCACCCTTTCGAACGCGCACCCCCTTGGCCAAATCGTAAGTAAGAATGGCATCGAAGCCCGAAAGAATTTCCTCAGAGATGAAGGGCACCAAGCCCAAAAGCTTTTCCTCGGAACGAGTAAAAAAGGAATCGTAAACGTTTCCGTGAAGAATGAACTGGTTGTGAGCTCCACTCTTATACGAAGAGCGCAGCTCGCCTATCCATGCTTCGTCCGAATCAACCACTTTACCAGCTCACGCTCCCGGGCTACATTCCGGCCTTTTCGGATTCCGACTCGGGTTCTTCTTCCACCGATGCCTCAGGTGTCTTCTCGTCGAGTGTTACCCCAAGTTCGCTTGCTAAGTCGGCCAAAGCCATGTCGGCCAAGGCGTTTTCCTCGGATTCCTTGAGTTTGACCTCGGCCATATCCACACTGTCCCGAGCCACTCGAGCTCGCCCTGCCGCTTTTTCGCGCTGCTCTCGGACGATTCCTTCAAGCCGGTCGAGCGTTTCACCACTTCCACCCAGCTCGGACACCATGCCGGTGGCCATTTCGCTCAGTTCCGCAGTAGCCTTTTGGATTTTCATGTCCTGGATACCGAACTTGAGGCTCTCGATCTTTCTCTTCGCTTCCTGAATCGTAACGTCTCTGGCCTTCGTCAAGTCCTTGTAGGTCTTTTCGGCGTCCTCAAGTTGCCGCCTGTTGTCTTCGAGTTCCTTGCGAACTTCCTGCAGGGAGAGAGCATAGCGAGCAGCCGGCTCGTTGTTTCCCGCCTTAATGTGGGCGCTCGCCTTGGCCTTGAGCTCTCTCTCGCGTTTCTCTTCCCTTTCTATCTGCGATATCAAGCGTTCCACCAAGGCGGCGTGCGAAGCCAAGCCTTGGTTATACTGAGCGATTTGCTTGCGCAGGTTTTCCTTTTCCAGCTCGAGCAAGGCTTCGGGGTTTGATGCCTCAGCAGCCGAAACCGCCATTCCTAGCATTCCTTTAATTAGATTCCATAGTCTCCTGAACATGGCCTTATCCTTTGGTTGAAGATTGAGAAATTAGTGTATTAAAAATGGTTAAGATTTAAAAAGTCCATTCGGTCAATCAGCATCTACTTCTGCAAATCGATCCACGCCACCGATAAAAGAAAGTTCATCGGCTTCTTCGGGGAATTCTCCGTGTATCAGGACATCCAATCGATGACGGACCGCAAGAAACCGAGGATCTAGAAACTGGTCAGGCTTACGTGGCCTCTCAAGAGGTATTTTCACGAACTCCTCAACACGGCCCGGATTTGCTTCCAGAACGAGAATCCGGTCAGACAAATATATGGCCTCGTCGAGATCATGGGTGATAAAAAGTATGGTCACGTCCACATGCCTCCAAATCTGCAAAAGATATGCCTGCATGAGAGCACGCGTCTGTGCGTCGAGGGCACCAAAAGGTTCGTCCATAAGCAGGATGCGTGGTCGGTTCGCCAAGGCTCTGGCAATGCCCACACGTTGCTTCATCCCTCCCGAAAGTTGGTGCGGGTAATGGTTCTTGAAATCGGAGAGGCCCACCATTTTAAGCCATTTCTCGGCTTCTTTTTCCACATCATCGCTGGATTTCCCCATCATTTCGGGACCGAAGGTCACGTTGCCCGCGACCGTGCGCCACGGAAACAAGGTATAGCTTTGAAAGACCATGCCGCGCCCCGAACCCGGACCCCGAATTTCCTCGCCGTCCAGCATCGCCGAACCCGAGGTCGAGGTTTCCAAACCGGCCAAGATTCGAATCAAGGTGGATTTCCCACATCCGGAAGGTCCCACGATGGAGACGAACTCACGGTGATGCACGTTAAAGGAAACATCTTGCAGTGCCTCCGTTGCCCCGACCCCTTCGCCAAATATTTTCCCTAATTTTTCCACCTTCAAAACGACTTCCCGGGAACGAAGTTCCTCGAAGTAGCGTTTTACTTCGGGGGTTTGTTCACGATAGTCGACCAGTTGCTCTTCGGTGCTCACGCCGTACTCGCCTCCTTCCCGAAACCAAGTGCTTTGGCAATGGATGTAAAAATTCCCGGTTTGGAATCCTTTTCCCAAGGGAACAGTCGGGAACCCAAGACTCCCAACATTATATCCACAAATAATCCGATAAGGCCAATCATGATGATTGCAGCGTAAACGTTCTCGTACACCTTGTACTTGCTTTGTTGGTGGATAAAGGCGGTGATCCCCGTCTTCGCTCCAACCAGTTCGGCCACGATGAGGTATGTCCAAGCCCACCCCAGCAGGATGCGCAAATCACGATACAGGTCGGGCAAAATCCCGGGCAAGGCAACCCTCGTCAGAAGTTGCAGCTTTCCGGCTCCCAAGGTTTGGGCGGCCTCCACCAAGGCCCGATCGAGCCCGCGTGTCGTGTTTGCAACCACAAGCACTTGCTGAAAGAAGGTGCCGATGAAAATAATGGCTATCTTGGGTCCATCGTAAATGCCGACGATCGCCACCGCCAAGGCTCCGAACGCGGGAGCAGGCATGTAGCGAACGAAATCGATGAACGGTTCGAACAAACGGGCAATGGGTGAATAGGCCCCACACAGGATTCCCAGAGGAACCCCGATTATCGAAGAAAGCAAAAAGCCCCAGAATATCACTTGAATGCTATGCCACAGACTTTCATGCAGCCAAGGGTCGCCCGGCAGGCGCGGTTCGGTAACGAAAGCCGTATAAAAGGCTTTCCCGACCTCGTGGGGAGCAGGTAAGTAAACGGGGTTTACGGGAATCCCCTTGACCACAACGGAACCTTTTGAGGAAAGACGAGCATTCTCTTGATGGAATGCCTCCCGCTCTACCGTCATGCCCGGACGAAAATAGCGGGAATCACCACTTTCAGTTACTTCCATCAAGGGATGCCAAAGAAACGGCAGGTAGCTGAAAGCCGACCAGACCGCTAGAGGCAGCAGGAAGGAGCAGAGGGTAACTATACCCCGAGCTTTCGGGGATAACTCTCGCCCGATCGCGAACCAATCCATTAAAAGTTGTGTGAGAGTTCTTCGCGCAAATGGTGCCTACAGGGAATCAACGAAACTCGAGTCTAGGTAGTCCTCGACTTTTTCCTTGGTCTTGTAGATGTCCTGAGCCACGTTGAAATCGTTCACGATGCGGCTGGAACCAACCACCGAGTCGAGCCCCTCGGCATCCTTGAAACGTTCCTTGTTTTCGGCAAGGGTAAGAATACGGGTGCCTTGGAGAAACTGTTCGTACTCCTCGGGTTTAATCTGCACGCGAGCACTAAGGATTTCCAAGACCTCCTCCTTGTTCGCAGGATCGTTCATGAAATCGACGATTTGGAACCAAACCTTGACTACTTTTTGCCAATCGTCCCGACGGGCAGCCAAACTTTCAGGACTGACGTAGAGAAGGTCGTAAATGATACCGGGAATGTCGGCGCTCGTAAAAATCGCCTTCGATCCACCCACTAATTTCAATGCCTGTCCTGAATTCGGTTGCCAAGCGGAAATGGCGTCCACGTCACCCGTGGCCAAGGTTTCGGCGGTCTTGTCGGTTGGTACGTTGACGAGAGTGACGTCCGTCTCCGCGAGTCCGGCGCTCTCCAAAGCCTTGAGTAGTAAGAGATGGCTCACAAAGCCAACTTCAACCCCAATTTTCTTGCCCTTAAGAGCAGCTGCGGAATCAATACCTTGCTTGGCCACGACCATATCGTTGCCGTTACTGAAGTCGTTGATGAGAATAGCGATACCTTTCTTGCCGGTGGCTCCCGTTACGAGAGCGTCTCCATTGGTCATGCAAACGGCATCCACCTTGCCAGCCGCAAAGCTGTCCATGGATGGAACGTAATCAAGCCAAATGAACTCGACCTTTACTCCGGCATCCTTGAAGAAACCCTTTTGCCTGCCGATTTCCCATGCTACCCAGCCGGGCCAGTCGCTATAAGCAATCCGAAGGGCTTCAGCCGAGGAATTGTCGCTCCCGTCGCCGGCTCCCGATGAATCCGGATTGTCGCCCCCGCCACAACCGACGAACAAGCCGAGGCTCGAAAGAACTGTTGAAAAAAAGAGTTTTCTTATAGTAAGCATTTGTAATGTTCTCCTAAGGAATAAGATAGGTACGGTGGATGGTTGGAGATAGTTTTTCTAGCAAGGACAGAAAACGGTCAAGCGCATTGTGAATATCCTTCTGTGCGAATTACCTTTTCTATCACTAGATCAATCAAAAAAATCTATTTTACAGGATTCATCAAACCAACTCCATTACAAAATTAGCTGAATTTTGTAATGGATGAAAACCGCCCAACCTGTACTCTATCCATTCCTGCAAACCTATAATGACGAATAAATCTTCAAGATGGGCGGAAATAAAAAATGGTCTGAATGTCAAAATTCTGGCGATTTATGGTGGAATCATTCTGCTTGATCATGTTTTCTGGAATACGATCATCATTTATCCGCTGAAAATCCTAACGGTCTTCTTCCATGAATTGAGCCATGCCCTTGCAGCGATCGTGACAGGAGGGAAAGTGTTGGAAATCGTTCTAGTTCCGGAACAAGGCGGCCACTGCCTAATCGCGGGCGGCAATGGTTTTCTGGTAAGTTCGGCTGGATATCTCGGAAGCTTGATCTGGGGTGGAATCATTCTGGTGAGCGCCGCAAACTCAAAGCGAGACAAGCAGATCATGATCGCCTTGGGTGCCATCCTCATTGCGGTTTCATTCATCTGGATTAGGCCCTTCATAAGCTTTGGATTCATCTTCTGCATCATTCTCGGTGGCACCATGATGGCATCAGGTAAATATCTACCAACCAAAGTAAATGACTGGGTCCTGCGAACCGTTGGTTTGACGAGTTGCCTGTACGCCACCCTTGACGTAAAGGACGACACCATCGACAGAAATCTACCACAATCCGACGCCGGACGCTTGGCCGAAATCACCGGGATGCCATCCCTCTTTTGGGGTTACTTTTGGATGGCTCTGGCAATTGTGGGAACGGTTTGCTTCATCCTGCTGGCCTCCATGGCCCAGAATAAAGCCAAGGAGAAGACGGGCGGAATCTCCCCTTCCTCATCCAAATAAAACAAGGTTTCCCCCTACCCTCTTTCGCCGTCCACCACGCGTTTGATACCGAGTGAATTTTCGTCTTTAAGCTCTTCAGGAAGGCGTTCGGTTGGAAATCCTTGGTAACAAACCGGACGGGCGAAACGCAGGATCGCGCCCGTACCAACCGAGGTCGATCGACCGTCGGTAGTGGCGGGATAAGGACCACCGTGCACCATGGAATGGCAAACCTCGACTCCCGTTGGGAATTGGTTGAACAAGAGTCGCCCAACCTTTGTCTCGAGAACGTCGACAAGATCTTGGTGATCAGCCAGTTCCTCCGCCTTACCAAAAATGCTCGCGGTCAGTTGACCTTCCAGACCACCTGCGATTTCCAGCATTTCCTCACGGCCTTCACAGGCGACAAGCAATGTGGATGGCCCAAAAACTTCATCAGCCAGACTCGCGTCGCCGAGGTAGCTCCGAGCATCGGTCGAAAAAGCGGAAGCCGCTGCTTCGCACCCACCTGTGCCACGTCCCTCACCGGCATCAGTCAACACCTCAATATTGGAGCTTCCCGAGCGGGCGGACACTCCTTCACCATAGGCATCCCTGATACCAGAATGGAGCATGGCGGATACGGGTGCTTGGCTCATTAATTCCGCATAGG
>CAWVZQ010000115.1:0-8085 GCA_963934405.1 uncultured Opitutales bacterium
GAGGTGGAGGTAGAGGAACCGAAAACGGATCGAAATCAGCGGGTGGCGGTGGTGGCGCCGCTGGCGGTGGCGGTGGAGTCCCAAATGGATCGTTCTGTACGGGTGCCGTAGGAGCGGGAGGAACCGGCAAATCGAAAGGATTAGGTTCCTCGACAAGTTTTGCGGGGGGGGCTGCGTCGTTCGGCGGTGTGGGTTCGGGTGCCGGTGCCTCAGGTTGTGCAGGAGGCGTATCAAATATATCTTCCAGCGGAATACTTGGCTGAGGAGGAAGTGGTTCTGGAGGCGGTGGACTAGTGATTGGGTCTTCTATCTCAGGGACGATGGCAGGTGGTGGGATGGTTGCCGGTGTTTCGGGGTCAGGAAGTGGCGGTGCGGGGATCTCCTCATTCGGAGGAGGCGGTAGCGTGTCAAATGGATCAACAGCACCTGAGTCCGAAGGTGGAGCAGGGGGTGGCAAGTCAGGTGAAAACGGATCGGGGTCGCTGGGAACCGGAGGAGGCGTGTCAAATGGATTCACGGTTTCATCAGGTGGAGGAGGAGGTGTAACGGGTGTTGGGGTTTCGGAAAACGGATCTATGCCAGCTGGATTTGGTGGTGAGGGCGGGGGAGGCGGAGTAAAAGGTTCTTGTTCGGGTGCAGTCGGTAAAGCTGGTGGCGGTTCCGGAGCGGGCGGTTCCGGAGCAAAGGGATCAATGGGCGTGGCGGGAGGCGGCAAGTTTGGCTTTGTTTCGTTATTGGGAGTGGCGAACGGGTCAAACGTGGGAGGCGCAGGTGTTGGTGTTGGGGTGACGGCATTTGGGAAAGGGGGCGGAGGTGGTGGAGCGGGAAATGATGGTGGTTCAATTGCAGGAACCGGCGAGGTCGGCTCTTTCGTTTCGCCAGGTGCGGCAAAAGGATCAAAGGTGGGAGGCTTGGGTGTCGTCGGGGGTGGACTCGGTGGGGTTTCCGGTTCAAGTGGTGGTAGAATCGGACTTGGTTCGGGACTTGGTTCGGGATTTGGTTCGGGCAATGGTTCAGTTGTTGGGCTCGGGGCAGGTACGCTCGGTGCCGGGGGCGTGGGTACGGGGGGTGCAAACGGATCTGGCTTGAGGTAAGGAGGTGTAGGTGGGGTCGAGGAGGGAACCTCGGGTTCCTCTGGAGAACTTGGTGTTCCGGATGTGGATTCACTTGGCTCTTTCGTCACTGCGGGGGTAGGAGGTGCGACCGAGGGTGGCGTTGGAAGAACTTCCTTCGCGCTCTCTATTCCATTTATCAAATCTTGGACAGGTTCTCCATTTTCGAATCTGATTTCTGAAATTTTCTTGCCGCTCTCATCCCATTCGGAGCAAATCCCATGCTCTTTGTCATCTTGCCAATTGTAGTCGAACGCTTGCTGTCCGTTTTCAAACCAACCTTTTGCATTCCCCTCTTTTTTGTCTTTAACGAAGCTTGCCACGAGGCGTTGTTTCCCATTCTCGTACCAGACTGTGCGAATGCCGTGCATCTCGTCGCGTTGGTAATAAATGCGGAACTTTGGTTGCCCCGTAGGATACCATTCGGAGGCGGGTCCCTCGCGAAGTCCATGCCGATAAATCGTGGAGGATTTCCGGCGGCCATCCTCATACCACTCAAGTGCTTCACCGTGTGGCTTTTCGTCGCGCAATTCGACTGCGAAAGCTTTGTTTCCATTTGGAAACCATTCCGCCTTAACCCCGTTTAGCTTTCCGTTGCCATAGTTCTCTTCCCGCAACAACTCCCCTGTTATTCTGTATTCTCTGGAAGGACCGTCCCGTTCCCCGTCATAAAAGGAAATTTCGCGCCGTTTGCGACCATTGTAGTAGTATTCAGTGGTAAATCCATGTCGCTTTCCCGCATGCCAAGAGGAGATCGATTTTGTAGGGCTCTGCTCGAAAGTCTCGATTGCTCGTCCAGTAAAAAGAGGGGATTCCTCCGTGGCATTGCCTTCCCCACCGACTAGGCGAATCTGCCCGTCGTTCCCTTGATCGAGCCAGTGGAGCATGACCGTTTGTTCGTCGGTCGTTAGTTGAGTCGAACTGACGCAACCAAAAACTAAGGATAGGAGGGAAATGCAAATGAAGAGATAGAATGGCGTTTTCATAGCTATTGGCCTATACTGTGTCCCGCACGAAAAGGTTGCAAGAGGTTTTTAAGGCTTTGATTGGACCCATTAAACTCTGAAAATCAGGCTTTATGATACCATTTGAGCCTTAAAAGCCATATGGATGTATGCAATTTAAACTTTTAAATAGGTTTGCGTAGAAAGAGACCTTTTGTTCTTTGATAAAAACCTATGCAGTACTACTACATCGATTCAAATGGGAAGACGGCAGGACCCTTAGGGGAAGACAAACTTCGCGAACTTCATGCAAATGGCGAGATTAAGGATGATGCGGAGATTGCCGCAGTCGGAGCCGCCGAATGGACAACTTTTTCCAGTATCCTTTCAGATTCGCTTCCAGTATCGCCCCTAAAGAGTGCTCCCTCGGCGCCCCCTCCTTTGTCCGATTCGGCTTTGCTCCCGCCTTCGCAGGTGACAGGCGAATTAGCGAGCGTCCCAACTTCAATAAGTTGCGATGAAATCGACTACGAAGTGATCGGCGACGACCTTCAGGTGGTCGAGGTGGAACTCGATCCCGGAGAAACCGTCATTGCAGAGGCTGGAGCCATGAACTACATGGAAGACGGTATTTCCTTTGAGGCCAAGATGGGTGATGGTTCCCACCCAAATGAAGGACTCTTTGGCAAGCTTCTTAGTGCAGGCAAGCGTGTTCTGACTGGTGAATCCATATTCATGACCCATTTTACTAATAATGGATCAGGTAAGAGGCGCGTAGCGTTTGCGGCTCCCTATCCCGGCAAGATTCTGGACCTGAATATGGCCGAACTTGGAAAGGAGGTGTTTTGCCAAAAAGACTCTTTTCTTTGCGCTGCCCATGGTACGGAGGTTTCAATTGCGTTTCAGAAGCGACTTGGGGCAGGTTTCTTCGGGGGGGAGGGCTTTATTTTGCAAAAACTAAAGGGAGACGGCATGGCTTTTTCCCACGCCGGAGGCACTGTTGTAAGAAAGGAGTTGAATGGTCAAACCCTTCGGGTGGACACCGGATGTATCGTGGCCTTCACTTCGGGTGTTGAGTACGACATTCAAATGGCCGGAGGCCTCAAGTCCATGTTTTTTGGCGGAGAAGGCCTTTTTCTCGCTACCCTAAGTGGGCATGGGACCGTTTGGTTGCAAAGTCTCCCGTTTTCTCGCTTGGCCGATCGCATATTACAGTCGGCTCCGTCGGCTGGCGGGAAGTCCAAGGGAGAAGGTTCCGTTCTCGGTGGCATCGGTCGCCTTTTGGATGGCGATTAAGCGGAATTTGCCAACTCAAGGAGTTCGTGATGGCGGTAGTTTTTTGCAACGGATCGGATTAGAGACCCGCTCTACTCGTTTTCTTTGGCGAAAAATTCCTCCCAGGCTTGCCTCTCCTTCCTTGTGGGGCGCGGCGTAGTTGAACTCCGACTGAACTTAGGCATTGCTTTGCGATGTTCTCTGGCGGCTGCGTAATCTTCTTCCGGCGTTAGGTCTTTGAGGTACTCTGCCACGGTTTTAGCTCCTACGCGTTTCTCTGCAATTGCTACCACTTTTAACGTCTTGTTCATGCCGTCCTTTCTCACTGTGACGATATCGCCGGGAGCAACCTCTCGTGAGGGCTTGGCTTTAAGGTCTGCCACCTTTACCTTTCCCGCCTTGCAGGACTCGATGGCCAAAGTACGTGTCTTGAATACCCTTGTCGCCCATAACCACTTGTCGACCCGCACCGTACTTTCGCGATCAGTCATTTTTCGTCGCCATCTCCCTTGGGAGTCTGAGATTTGGCCGATGTGGTCAACTTGAAGGCAATCTTCATCGAGATTACCGTGCCATTCTTCAAGTGAATCTCCAATGGCGCCCCCGCCGTGGTCGGGGGAAACACTTCGTTTATTTCCTCAGGGCTTATTCCCTGCCGACGCAGCGAATAGGGCAGGAAGTTGTAAAGCACGGGATGATAATTGTCCAAATCGGGCAGGACCTGATCCCGCTTGGAGAAAACAATGCCCGACAAAAGAAAACTTAATTTCCGTTCTTCCTTCAATCCCAATCCCTGGGCGATTTTTGCCAAGCTTTTTATTCCGGCGTGTCGGATCCCGTTTTCTAGGTCGTTCACAATGGAAGTGGCAACGCCGGACTCCTTGGCCAATTGACCTTGGGTGAACCCCCTGAGCTTACGCTCCTTTTTAAGTACTATTCCAAAAGCCTTTATTTTTTTCCGAAGCATAACCATCTTACATGGTCTATTTGCTTCGTCCGTCAAGGGAATACTTATAACTTGTTGACCATAAATGATTAACTGTTTTGTGAATTAGGCCGATCTTAATCCGTTTCGGATTACTTGCCCTTGATGAAAGCTGAGCTACTTGCTTCTTTCTGGCTTTGCGAACCGCCTTTATTTCGATTCATTGCTTTCCGATAGGGTCTTCTCAGCTGGATTGATTCCAATTACCTGTGCTTCAAATAGGAGTGTTCCATTTGCCTCGGTTCGGTTTAAGTCAACGTAAGTGGGAAGCTGAAGGCGCAACTGGAGTGTGGAACCGATCTTCAAATTGATGCTTTCTCCGTTGGTGGATGACGCGCCTCCCATCTCCGTCACAGGTTGTTGGGCATCGAGATCTTTCGGCAAGTCGCCTTTGTCCTTGCCGTTGCCTTCTTCTTTTCCGCCAAAACTGCCGAAATCTCGTGCCGCATCGATGAAATCGGAGAGCTGTTCTTGTTTGTTAACGGCTATCCATACCAAGGCTCCCGCGATGAGGACGACCACGGCTATTAACTTTTTGTTCAAGCCCATCCCCGTATCGGGCTTATCAGGTCGCGGTCCGTCGATGTCTTCGTCCCATTCTTCCCATTCCTTTTTCTTTCGCCTTCGCTCAATAAAGGTGCCCGAGAGAATGGAAAGCTCGTACAGTACGTAGAGAGGGATCGTGAGAATACTAAGGCTTACCGGATCTCCGCCAGGCGTAATCAGTGCTGCCGAAACCATGAGAATGACAAATACCATGCGCCGGTTGTTTCTCAGTTTCTCTACCGAAAGTACCCCTATCCAAGTGAGCAGTACGATGATAAGAGGAAATTCGAAGGCAAGTCCCACGGCGAAGGTCATCCAGATCACCGTACTGTAATAGTTGCCTGCCTCGGGCCTGTAAGTATCGAGTCCGAGCACGTCGAAGGTGAACTCGATGGTAAAGGCGAGTGAGAACGGTAGAATGACGAAGTAAGTCATTGCAGCTCCGGCGAGGAATAGGAGAAAGGCCACAACGCAACCGGGAAAGAGCACGGATTTTTCTTTTATAGACAGCCCCGGGACTACGAACCCACCGATAAAGTAGAAAATAAAGGGCAAGGAAATTCCCAAGCCGCCCAAAAAACATATCTTCATTGCAATGAAAATGGGAGAATAGGAGCGGATGACCTGCAGGAGGTGCCGGTTTTGACCGGCTTTGAAATGTGAAAGAATGCGAGTTCTGTGGTGCGGGTCGTCTATGCCCCAGTCAATAAGGGTCTGCTCGTCAGCGTTTCTTAAAGTGCCAAGATCGATGTTCTTGTTGTGGAGATGTTCGATATATTGCTCGAGACCAATGCCCTGAAGGTCGACGTCGATTTCCCCAAAATCGTCCACGGCGGTGACCAGTGGTTGCTGGAGAATCTGGACGGATTCGTCAATGAATACGGCAACCGCAAGGCATCCTACGATAAAGGCAACGGCACACTTGAAAATGACCCATCGCAAATCTTCGAGATGTTCGAGGAAGTGCATCTTGTTGGGGTCCGGTTTCTTTTTTTCTTTTGGTTTGAGTGCCCCCAGCAATCCGTCCTCACGGAAACGTTCCGCAAAGCTTTTCGGTTTTTGTTCTTCAACTGGTTCTTGGTCACTCATCGTAATTGCAATTCAGGCAGCCTGAAATAGTACATTTTAAGCCTCAAAAGGGGAGGATTGGCAAAACTATTTTACCAACTTAGGTGTCTTGCGATGATGGAAGTAGCGCGTTGACAATATGCTCTGAAATGACATTTAATGCACCCTGTAATTCTCCTCTTTCAATTCCGCCCCCTTCGCCCATCTGAATTTTTCTCTATTTATTGTTAATTTTTATACAAATCCGTACCAAACATGGCTAAAAAGCAAACAAAGAAAGTTAAAAAATCAAAACCAGCTGCCCACAAGTATGTATATGACTTTGGCAAAAAGACCGATGGAGGCGCCTCGCAACGTTCCCTCCTCGGGGGCAAGGGCGCGAACTTGGCCGAAATGGCTTGCATCGGGCTACCGGTTCCTCCCGGGTTTACCATTACGACCGAGGTTTGTACCCATTTCTACGCGAATGATCAAAGTTATCCGGAGGTTCTGGAAGAACAGGTTCGCAAGTCCGTTGCTCTTACTGAGAAACAGCTTGGCAAGAAACTAGGCGATCTCAATAATCCACTCCTCCTCTCGGTTCGTTCCGGTGCTCGCGACTCCATGCCGGGAATGATGGATACCATTCTCAATCTCGGCTTGAATGACGAAACGGTTGAAGCTCTTGCGACCTCTTCCGGAAATTCTCGTTTTGCATGGGATTGCTACAGGCGTTTTATTCAGATGTACGGCGACGTCGTGATGGGCGTTCAGAAGTTGGATGGCGAGGAGCACGATCCCTTTGAAAGTGTAATCGACGCTTTGAAGGAGGAACTTTTCCCTAACGAAAAAGGCGAGATTGATGACAATCGTTTAAATCTCACGCACATGAAAGAGCTTGTTTCTCGATTCAAGTCATTGGTCAGAGAGCGTGCCGGGAGCGATTTCCCGACCTGCCCATGGGAGCAACTTTGGGGTTCTGTCAGCGCTGTCTTTGGTTCTTGGATGAACGACAGGGCTGATGTCTACCGTCGTAAATACGGAATTCCGGCTTCTTGGGGAACCGCAGTGAACGTTCAGGCCATGGTTTTTGGAAATTCCGGTAAAAAATCAGGTTCGGGAGTGGGTTTTACTCGTGACCCCGCGAGCGGCGAGAAAGTTCTCTACGGTGAATTCCTCACCAACGCTCAAGGTGAAGACGTGGTTGCCGGTGTTCGTACGCCTCGTCCCGTCTCCCAGCTCAAGCGTGTTCTCCCTAAATCCTTTAACGGTTTGGTTGCCGTCCAAAAGAAGCTGGAGAAGCACTTCAAGGACATGCAGGATTTCGAGTTTACCATCGAGAACGAAAAGCTTTACATGCTTCAAACCCGCAATGGCAAACGGACAGGCATCGCTGCAGTTCGTATTGCCGCCGAAATGGTTAAGGAACGTCTCATCGACTGGAAAACGGCTATAACTCGTGTTCCTGCTGACCAACTGGACCAAGTGTTGTCCCCCGTGTTCGATGTCGCTGCAGCAAAGAAAGCAGACCTCCTTTGCAAAGGTTTGCCCGCCGGTCCCGGTGCTGCGAGTGGTCGCATTTTTCTTAATGCCGACCGAGCTGTGGTCGAAGCGAAGAAGGGCCCCGTATTGCTTACCCGGGTTGAAACCTCTCCCGAGGACTTGCGTGGAATGATTGCGGCCGCAGGCATTCTCACTGCTCGCGGTGGGGTATCCTCTCATGCCGCCTTGGTTGCGCGGCAGATGGGCAAGGTTTGCGTATGTGGAGCCGCCGATCTGGAAGTCGATTACAAGGCTCGCACAGTCAAGGTTGCCGGAAAAACCTTCAAGGAAGGTGACTTCCTTTCCATCGATGGTACGAGTGGCGAGGTGTTTTCAGGTGAGCTTAAGACTGCTCCTTCGGAGATCATACAAGTTCTCGTAGATAAAAAATTAGATCCCAAGAAGAGCAACGATTACCAGAATTTCTCAAAGTTGATGGGCTGGTGCGAAAAAGCCACCAAGATGAGCGTTCGTACCAATGCCGACTCTCCGTCCCAAGTGGCCAATGCAATTGCTTTCGGGGCATCTGGAATTGGGCTCTGCCGTACCGAGCATATGTTTTTCGAAGGTAATCGGATCGACGCAATGCGCGAAATGATTTTGGCCGAGGAAGAAGATGCTCGCCGCAAGGCTC
>CAWVZQ010000116.1:0-8046 GCA_963934405.1 uncultured Opitutales bacterium
CGAGAGGATTACCGATGGCGAAGACGCGGTCGCCTTGACGCAGTTCCTCGGAACGGCCAAGTGGCACAGTGCGAAACGTCTTCCCTGTAGCTCCCTCGATCTTGAGCAATGCCAAGTCAACGTTGCCCCCTGTGGCCACGATGCGCAAATTGTCGTAGTTGTCCTTGATCAGCTCAGTCTCGGTGTGCCGAAAAATAGTTACTGAAATCTTGCGTTCACCCGCGATAACGTGATCGTTGGTGATCAAGTAGCCTTCGGGATGAATCAAAAAGCCAGACCCCAAGCCAACCGGAGTTCGTACCATTACAACGGATTCACCGAGGCGGGCTACCAGTTCTCTAAGCGGTCTCTCTCTAGAGTTGGCGACCTCCTTGAAAAGAGAGGCTCCAAATACGTTGCTCCCCCCCCCGCCCTTGCCGGGTTGCTTGTCAATCGACGCGATTTCCGAGCGGGGCACCGTCAATACAGTAAAACCGAGATCCAACACAAGGTGATCCGGACTATCTTTGAGCAACTGACCACTAACCAATGCGCCCGACTTCAAGCTCAACTTAGTTTCATCTACAGCAAGAAGGCAGAAACAGGGCCAAGCCAGTATTATGAAAAATGAGATTAAACGAGGATACATTGAACAATTTTTAAATGTCCTGGCCAAGAGTAGCGAGGACAAAACAAGCAAGCGACTTATTAGAACTTAGGATAAAAGAAACTGACTTGAGAACAGTTCCCCATGTTCGTGCCGTGAAGGGCTTGCGGCTTCGCCCCGACTCCCTCCGTGTCCAAGATCATTAACCCCTTGGAGCCACTTTTGGATCGCGAAGTGAAAACGATATGGCGACCGTCGTTCAACCAACAGGGTTGCATCCCATCATTAGAACCTGAAGTCAAAAATCGACTCTTTCTCTCTTGACCGTCAAACAGAGCGATTTGAAATCCTCCACTCACTGCAGCGGTAAAGGCAATCTTACCGGAGTCACGAGGGTTCCAAGAGGCCTCCGTGCAGTGTGAGCTAAGATTTGTGGGAATTCGAGACAAGGAACCCGTGTTCAGAGACACTTCGTAGAGTTGCGGTTTCCCCCGGGTATCGGACGTAACAATCAAACGTTTGCCATCAGGAGACCAGCATGGTCCGGACTCATTGCTTCTGTTTTTGGTTACACGTTTGGGTCGGGCAGTAGGAGCGGAGGCTAGCCAAAGTTCGGGATTTCCCGTAACTGAAAGAATAAAGGCCACTTGTCCGGTTATGGGATTTTGAGAAGCACGTAGGTTGTTGCCCTTGTATTTAGCAACCGTCGTGATTCGACCGTCAGGCAAATTAAGCAAAAAAACATTATTGAAGGTGTGACGATTGCTGGTGAAGAAAATCCCGCGACCATCCCTGCTCCAACTGGCATTATAAGTGAGTTTCTTAAAATTCGTCTTGGACTGAACCGAAGAAAGGAGAGCATTCCCCAAATATATCTCTTTGCTGCCGGAACGGTCGGAAATCAAAGAGTATTTCCCAGAGAAAAAGCCGGGGATTTTCAAGGTTTGGGAGACTGCCCCATCACAAGCGCGTAACATAGCGGCTTGTTGATCGCCACCAGAATAGGCCTGTGTCGAAACTGTTCTTCGAGGCTTCCCTGTTGATATGCGAAGAGATACTTGAGTGGGACTGGTGGCCTTAAATTCAAAGGAGTGGTGACCTTGAGCGCTTGCAACCATTTTATAGCCTCCATGTAGCCTGAAAGCTGCACGGGCAATTTTTGCCAGTCCCGGTGAAGTGCTACCGAAATCAACAAATAATTGTTTACGAGCTAAAGCCGTTTCGATCGGCGGCAACTCGATTACGGCACCTCCGCGACCTGAGGGAGATTGTCCCTCCACCGGGGGCACAGCACTGACAACTGCAATAATTAAACCGACTACCCAAAACAATTTACCGAAAAAACCAAATTTCATAACTAAGCTCATTCTGTCCAAACACCCGAAGCCGCAAGATTAAAACGACTTCATATTCAATTTTGACCGGATTGGGGGAAAAACGCTCAATCTCCATGGGCGAATTCGTTTGCTCGTGCTTGATTTACTCACATGATCTGAAGCCTTTTCAGTATGGACAAAGCAAAGCTCTTAGGCGCACTAGAAAAAGTCAAATTCCCAGGGTTCAGTAGGGATATCGTTTCCTTCGGTCTGGTTCGGGAGGCATCTTGTGAAAATGGAGTAGCGGCCGTCACCTTGGAATTGACCTCAAGTGATTCCACCATTCCGGCACAGCTTAAAAAGGAGGCCGAAGAAGCCTTGGGCTCCGTCGACGGAGTGGAGGAAGTACAAGTGAGCGTGGTGGTCAAAAAGAGCAAAGGTTCGAACCAGTCCTCAAACACTGACGGAAGCGGTAAGGTCTCCAGCAGACCATTGCCCGAAGTGAAATACATTGTTGCGATCGCAAGCGGCAAAGGTGGAGTGGGCAAGTCCACTGTGACTGTGAACTTGGCTTGCGCTTTCGAAAAACTGCTCCGGGAGAAAAACGAATCTTACAATGGAGTGGGTATAATGGACTGCGACGTTTACGGTCCTTCCGTCCCCCTCTTGATCGGCGCATCCGAAAGGCCAGAGGTTATCGGCGACAACCTAATTCAGCCCGTGGAGAACTTCGGAGTGAAGGTTATCTCGATGGGGTTACTTGTCGACGAAGAGGCTCCCGTCGTGTGGCGCGGTCCCATGGTCATGAAGACTATCCAACAATTCGCGGGAAACGTTGCTTGGGGAAAACTCGACCTCATGTTGATTGACCTGCCTCCAGGGACCGGGGATGCGCAACTGTCTCTTGCTCAAACTCTCCCTTTGAACGGCGCCGTAATCGTAACCACACCACAAAAAGCTGCCGTGGACGTGGCCCGCAGAGGGGCTCGCATGTTTGAAAAGGTAAGCGTACCATTGCTAGGAGTGGTAGAAAACATGAGTTTTCTGGCCGACGAGGAAACGGGGGCCAAAAGATACATCTTCGGAAAAGGTGGTGGACCTGCTACTGCGGAAGCTCTTGAAACTCCATTTCTTGGGGAGATTGCCTTGGACGAAAGGATTCGGTTGGGAGGAGACAATGGTATTCCGGTTGTCGTGTCGAACGCAGATGGCCCCGCAGGAAAATCCATCCGTAACATCGCTGAAAAGCTTTGGAAAACTCTGACCGCAGACTAAGCATACGACCAGTCGAAAGGCTACGAAAGGGCGTTACTCTCTGTGAATCCAGGCAAAAACACGCCGGAACCCGGAAATAAGAATTTTAGCTTTTAATTTCCTTATGCAAGGTATGCCTGCGCAGATGGCGATTATACTTTTTCTTCTCAATGGGCTCCTGCTGGAGCTTCTTGTTACGAGAAGAAACATATCGTGAAGGAGGCTTGCCCTCTTTGCGCGCCTCGGTGCATTCCAGTATAACAGTATCTCTTGCCATGATTGGAGATACGCTAGATTAACTTGGAACTCACCGCAATGCAAAAGACGCAAAGGCTTAGTAGTTGCAAACCGACAAATCCTCGCATACATTTAAAAATAACCTTTTAGAAATATGGAAATGGACCCCTCTAATTCCGCAGATGTCTTGAACGCCGCTGAAACGGCTAGGCGGGAAATGCAGCTTCGCCGCGACGATCAACCCGACAACGAAGTGCCTGAAAATGCCGTAGACAGCTCAGTAAAAGTCACTCAAGCACCCGAACCGATTGAACTGACCGGCGAACTGGCTTCGCAGCTTGGCGACAACCCGAACCCGGGCATACCGCTCGAAACCGTCGACAACATCGAGCAGTCGGGCTTGGATTCGACTAGAAATCCCGATTGGGAGACACTCGAGAAAAGCCAGCTCCCTCCCGAACCAGGTTCCGGCGAGTTCCACAAAGACGAATATTGGGAAGAACGGAGTGAAGACCGAGAACTTCAAGACAAGGATTTGCAGGAAGAAATGATCCGTGAGGAACTCGAAAGTTTCGATCAGTCCTCAGAAATCGCCAAAGATTTCAGCCGACCCAATTCCAACGAAGTTCTCGACCCTTATTATCGTAGTGGTTCGCACCCATCCAGCCCCCCATCGGCAGGTTCCAGTCTCGACTCCTTTGCCTAGACCATGGCCGTACAATCGCCTCCCGATCGAATCGAATTGATTGGGAACGAGCTAGCTCTAGCATGGCCAGACGGCCGAGAGGACTTTTTGCCGGCCCCCTTTCTTCGCACAAACTCTCCCAGTGCTGAAAACAAGGGTGAACCCGACTTGTTCGGCAGAATAAGCGGCGGCGCGACGCCAAAAAACCCTTCGAGCGTTAGCCTTAAAGGTTTCGACTATGTCGGCAACTACGCCGCTCGATTGGTTTTTTCAGATGGTCACGACTCCGGTATTTTCTCTTGGGAATACCTGAGAGAAATCGCCGAAGAATTTAAAAAGCTTTAAAGAGCAATCACGCCAAGCCGCGATCACTCTGACGGGCGAAGCTGACGATTTCACCGGCGATGCTGCTATTCGCCAAAGTTCCGTTTTCCAGCTCGGCAAGAGCTTGCTGACGATTCAATTCGCTCCGATAAAGAGCCTTGTATGTAGCACGTGCGGTCTCGATCTCCTCGCTGGAAAACCCCGAACGCTCCATGCCCACTTTGTTGATCGAGCGAACCTCGGCGGGGGCGCCGTCGGCTAACATGAACGGTGGAACATCCTGCACAAGCTTGGCACAAGCGGCCACCATGCATTGACGACCAAGTCGACAAAATTGGTGAATACCCGCATTCCAGCCGATGTTAACGTGATCCCCCACCACCACGTGACCACCAAGAGCCGAATGGCTGCTCATGACCAAGTGATCGCCGACTATGCAGTCATGGGCCACATGACTATAAGCGAGGAAAACGTTGTCCGAGCCAATCTCCGTAGCATCCTCGGGGTTTGTAGCTACGTGGGCGGTGACGTATTCACGAAACACGTTTCGATCTCCCACCCTAAGCTTGGGCTGACCGCCCTGATACTTGAGGTCGTGCGTCATACCTCCGACGAGTGCGTAAGGATGAATATCGTTCTCTTTACCGAGAACGACGTCCCCCTCCACTGTAGCATGGTGACGAACCCGGCAACCATCTCCTATGGAAGCGTTGGGGCCGATGTAGCAGAACGCTTCAATCACGACGTCCTCTCCCAATTCGGCACCCTTTTCTACGATTGCCTGTGAATGTATTTGAGTAGCCACTTCAGAAACGGGAAAAGGTCAAGAAGCCTCACTGGCATCGGCAAGAGCAAACATAAGTTGGGCGGAGGACACGACTTTACCATTAACCCGACACTCGGCGGAAGCGGTGGCAAGTTTGTCACCTCGCACCTTCTCCAGTTTGGCACTGATTTCAAGCTGATCCCCAGGCACTACGGGACGGCGAAACTTCACCTTGTCGGCGCTCATAAAGAAAGCCACCTTTCCTTCCGCTGATCCGCGACGCAGGAGCAACAACCCGGCAGCTTGGGCCATGGCTTCCAATTGAAGTACCCCGGGCATGACCGGCTGCCCCGGGAAATGTCCCGGAAAAAAGGGTTCGTTGATGCTGACGTTCTTTATAGCAACCAAGCTTTCCTCGCCATCAATGGAGACCACTTTGTCGATCATCACGAAGGGAAAACGATGGGGCAGCACATCAAGCACTCGACGTATGTCGAGTGCCGTCTCATGAGCCTCCACATGAGCCTTCCCTTTCTGTTTCCCGGTCGCCCCCGCCTTCTTTTTTCCGGCACCTGCCATACGCTCGGCTAGCTTGGCGGTAATCTCAGAATTGAGAGCATGACCGGGGCGGACACAGACTAGATGGGCTTTTAATGACTTCCCAAGAAGAGTCACGTCGCCAATTACATCGAGAATCTTGTGTCGCACGAACTCGTCTTCGAAGCGGAGAGGTTCCTTGGACAGAATTTTGTCACCCTTGATGACAATCGCGCTATCCAAGCTACCGCCCTGTATCTTTCCTAATTTCAAGAGTTCCTCGATATCCTCGAAAATAGTGAAAGTGCGGGCAGGAGCAAGTTGAGCGACATAGGTCTCAGGATCAATGTCGATGGATAAATGTTGGACGTGTATGCCACGATCGTCGGCGGAAGTGCAGGTAATGCGAAATCCATCGTAGGGTAGCGCGATAATGGAACGATTCCCTGATGTAACCGATATGGGTTCGTCCAAGACGAAATATTCCCGATCGGCGTCTTGCTCGACCGGTTCGGCCTCTTGCACCAAGTTTACGAATGGTCGGGCGGAACCGTCCATAATCGGAGGTTCGCTGGCGTCCAATTCCACCACCGCATTATCCACCCCACAACCGGCAAGTGCACTCATGACATGCTCGATGGTATGCACCTTAGCATTTCCCTCGCTAATGGTTGTGCTGCGCACAAATTCAGTCGCGTTTTCAGATTTTGGCCGAATTTCGGGTTTCCCGAAAAGGTCCACCCTACGAAAGACGATACCAGCGTTTACGTCAGCAGGCTTTAGAGTGAGCGTTACCGCTTCGCCCGTATGGAGAGATTTCCCCTTAAGACTGCGTTCTCTTAGAATTGACCTTTGCTTAGTCCCCATACACGGGGAAATGATGTTACCCGAAGGTTGTTAGACTGTAAAGCCGTAAGCTTGATGAGGTTTCTCCTCAAGGCTTGCAAAACGAGTCAGTGGTCAGTAAATACAAGATTTAGGGAAATGGCCATTATCAGTAAAACGAAGCGAAAGTACTTCAAGCGAATGTACTACCGAAAGATGGAGACACTCCTTCGGTCAAATTCATACAAGAAAACGATTAGTCGTTTCATCATAGCGATTTGCTTTGTCGTCTCGGCAATTCTTGCCGGACTACTTTATCTCGGAAGGTAATTCCTAAGTGAACCGAGAGGTTCTAGTTTCACTCCGGAACAAGGGCTGCTTTGTCGTCGAATGCTCCAGACTTTAAAGTTTTAGCCCATGTCAGATAGCTAGCGATCTTATCCTCAGGAGCCAAGGTGTCGTCTTGAGCAAAGTCATATAATCGTTCGTAGAGATTAACCTTTAGAAAATCCCCTAAACGGAGGTTGGCTACCTTATCCCCCATCAAAACGGCAAAAAGAGGACCCATTTCCGTTACTCGAGAATGTTGCTTGCCGAGAGTAACTCGATTGGAAGCTTCTCGAAACTGTTCTAGGAGCTCGAAAGTTTCAGCATCCTTCAAATCAAGATTGTTGTCGGCAATGCCCAAACGAGACAATTTTTTCAATCTTTTGATAGGACTGATGTCGGATACGAAGTTGCCGGAAAGACCCAGTACTCGAAGTTCGTCCAGATTGGCAACGGGCTGAATGTCCGTAAAATGATTGTGCTGCAAATGGAGTTCGCGAAGCGAAGTCAGTTTCCTTAAGGCACGCAAATCACTGAGACGATTTTCGGTAAGGTAAAGGTATTCGAGATTGGTCATGTCGAAAAGCCCGCGAACATCCGACAAGTGGTTGTCGGACAAGACTAATCTCCGAAGAGAAGTGAAGTCCTTGAAATCGTTGGCGTTCCTTAGTTCGTTTGCTCCAAGAAGTAGAATTTCTATGCTCGGCAAATTAGACATGGAAGAGAGTTCGGTAATTCGGTTCTCGAAAAGATATAATTCTTTCAAACGAGAAAGACCTTGGAGTTCGCCGAAGGGATCATGATCGCGCTTCTCATTGCCGCTGAAGTCGGAGAAAGGCTCATTGGCATCGAAAGATTTGTTCTTATTCTGATCTTCGTAAGGTTCCGGTACTCCCAGCTGGTTTCCTTGGAGATGAAGAACTTCTAGGTTTTTGAGTTTTGAAATTCCTTCGAGATCGAGAAGACGATTGTTGGAGGCATCCAACATTCGTAGCGCACTGAAATTGCCAATGCCGCTCAGTCCACGGAGACGGTTGTTCGCGACTCGAAGCTCCTCTAGTTTCCATGGCGCCTTTTGCCGCTTTGTATGAATGGCAAGCAACTCGACCTTCAGTGCGTAGTTTTGCAAGGGTGTAAGTCGAGGAGTCTCAGATTTTATTCTTATTTCCTTAATCCGGCTAGTCATTCT
>CAWVZQ010000117.1:0-8019 GCA_963934405.1 uncultured Opitutales bacterium
TGTGAACAGTACCTGTTCACGTCGTGAGTATCTCACGTTGTGGGAAAACTGATCCCTGGTGTGAACAGTGTCTGTTCACATGGGAAAACTGATCCCTGGGAGAACTGATCCCATTAAGTGAACAGATCATTTTGAGCGTCGTCATTTCGTTTGCGGTGGAATCTCTGCAATATTTTCTGGCAGTTTGTGAGGTTGGCCTTTGGTTCCCACGTACATTCCTCGTACGGGTAGCCAGACCACTTCACTAGATATCGTTCTTTCCCTTGGATTCCACGGACATCGACCAATGATTCCACTGTGTACTCGTCGGAATCTGCTGCATTAGGTAAGGACGACGCCTTACCCATGGCAAATCCGGGTTCATCAGTAGCTTTCAGTAGGTGAGCGTGAAATACCGGATGTATGTGGGATTGTGGGGGAAGCTTAAGTTCGAAGGACACTGGTCCGAGTTGGCGAAGGATCTTAAACGGGCCGTAAAATTCTTGGCGTAGTTTCTTGATCGTTCTGTGCTTATCCCAAGGAAGTGTGATTCCTTCGGTCGATAAGTATGCAAATTTGCCTGGGGAAAGATTCCCCACGATGCGTCTCTTTTTGTCGCCTCGTTGTTGCCATTCTCGTGTCAATACCAGTCTCTCTTGTACTTCGTGTTCTATGTTCGCAATTCCAGCCACGAACTCGTCTATTGAAGGTGGAACTTCGGTTTTTCTCGATCGTAGGATGTTGTCCATATCTAATTTTGTCAGAGGATGTCGTCCTCTTTCCGCATAGTATGGTGACACTCCGGTAGCCTTTGCTATTGCCGTGTTTATCGTGAATTGTATCTTCGGTAGTAGAGAAACCCAATTGCTTTGCTTGTAGTTGATGTTCATTCTCATCAGTTCTTCAATATGTGCAATTGCTCTTTCCGTTTGTCCGTCAGTGCTTTGATGTCTTGACGAAGATAGGCTTAAAGTTATTCCGAGTGCAGCGTGAAAGTCTTGCCACATCTTGGAAGTAAACTTTGAATCTCTGTCTGATACGATTTCGATGCATATCCCGTTTTCGTAGATGATGTGTTTCATAAACAATTCCGCAGTAAGTCTTGCGTTGGCTATATCCCATGTTGGAATAGTCCATAATCGTTTTGAAAATCTGTCAACTACCACCATGATTGCCGTGTACTCATGTCTCGATGACATTGGTAAGTGAGTCACAAAGTCCATTGAGTAGTGAGTACCGCTTCTTGTGGGTTGTTGTAAACTGTTCAGCATCCCTTGTGGTGATTGTCTGTCGATCTTGTTGCGTTGGCAAGCATGACATGTGCGGATATAGTCATGCACATGTTTTGCAATACCTGGCCAAAATACGCGTCTGCGTATTTCGTAGTAAGTTCGATTTTCTCCAAGGTGTATACTTGTTATTCCGTCGTGTGTTTCGGCGATGATCTTCTTTCTTGTTGTCATACGTCCAGTTGTTATTGTGTCGTCTGGAACGCATAGTAGATCTTCGCCCATACTCGAAACCTTGTATAGTAGTCCTTTGTAGATATGATATGTGTCATTTCTCATCCAGGCGTTTGCATTACTGAAAGTATTGCAAACCCGTCGTGAGTTTTTGGGCAGTTTCGTCTTCTTGCGTTTACTGTCCTCTTGTACTTTCAACATTTCTGAAATCTTGGCGTGTAGTTTGTTTGGCACGTCCCAAGTGTAGAATTCCTTTGCCGCTTTGGCTTCTGGATTCTTGTCGTGTTTCTGTCGTAGTTCATCTCCGATGGTTTTGTATAATGTTGCAAAATCAGGGCATTCCATGTAGTTTGCTGGATTGATTGGTATCGTTATCTCAGCTGGTGTTGCTCTGTAGAACATCAGTGTTTCTGTTGCCGTCGGATGCCTTTCGAATAAGAATTCGTCGAAGGTGATGTTAGCGTCAGAATAATGTAAAGTATCGTGATCGTTCGTAGTTCCGTGGGTGATATCGTCGATGTCTCGTATTGTAGCTAGGGTTTGTTGGGTCTCCACATGCATGCTTACAAGATTCTCACTCTTGCGCATGGTTTGTGTCGCCGTCTTGTGCCCTTCTGCTTCAATTAAACGTGACAAAGCATCACCTACCACATTTTTCGTCCCTGGTATGTAGTGAATTTCGTATTCGTACTCGCTGAGGGCCAACGCCCATCTTGCGATACGTCCACCAGTCTCTTTTCCTTTCTTTAGGAATTGTAGACTGTGGTGGTCCGAAAGACACTTGATAACGAAGGGTGTGGCCAGTAGGAAGTGTCGGAATTTGTCAATCGTAAATTTGACTCCGAGGCATTCTTGCTCTTGTACGGAGTAGTTTTTCTCGGCATCGTTTAGCCGTCGGCTGCAATATGCAATTGCACATGGCCGATCTCCGTAGTATTGGAAGAGCACTCCTCCTACCGCTATACCCGATGCATCCGTGCAAATATAAATTCGCCTCATCGGGTCGAACTGCCGTAACACTGGATATCTCGTGATAGCCATCTTCAATTCCCTGACGCTTTGTGATGCAGATGCATCCCATGCTTCAGGTAATTTAGTGTCCTTTTTCAGCAATTTCGTCAATGGCAACGCCATCGTAGCATAATTATCAATCCATTTTCGGTAGAATCCAGTCATTCCCAAGAAAATACGAATATTCGCTTGTGAGTCACTGGGTTCAGGCATGTTGATAATCGATCTCACTGACTCCGTATTCATGAACATTTGTCCTTGTCCTACTATGATACCAAGATATTTGACGTATCTGGCAAAAAAGTAGCACTTGTTCATGTTGAGGCTCAGCTTCTCTTTCGATAGCACTTCGAATAAACGCAGTAAGTTTTTCTTGTGGGTTTCTGGGTCTTTCGACCACAGAATAATGTCATCTAGAAAGATGGACACAAACCCACGAACTTTCTCACCAGCGTCGTCTTTGCTATCGAACTCCTGCGCATCATAGGCCAATCTTTCATATAGAATGCCGTGATTTCGCATAATTCCTTCCAAAGCCTGTTGAAAATAATGGGCACTTGATATCAAGCCCATTGGAACAACCTTGTACTCGAAGTTTCCGTATGGTGTTGCAAATGCTGTTTTCATTCGCGATTCTTTGTCCAGATTCAATTGCCAGTATCCTCGATCCAGATCGCAGGTACTTAAGATTTTGGCATTCCGTAATCGTTGCCAGCATTCGTGCATGTCGGGCATGTAGTACGATATTGGTTTGGTTCGTGCGTTTACGCCGCGTAAATCGACTAAGAATCTCCAGCCACCGTTCGGCTTCTTCAATATAAGAACTGGGGAACACCATTCCGATTTGGAAGGTTGTATCCAGCCTTGGCTTACCATTTCGTCGCAAAAAAGTTTTAATTGTCCTTGTAGAGCTTGTGGGACTCTGTAAGTTCGTCTTGGCGGAGGGCCAACCACGTCGTCTCTGTCTTCAATTTTTAGAGGTTCGGTCTTAAGAGTCCGAAATTTTGTCATTGGATTGATGCAAGGAAAGCGTTTGTTGTCCTTGAGAACGTTGTCGACCCAATGTTTGAATTGTGGGTCCGTCGCGTTTATAAGTTCTTCAGGAAGTGTTTTAGTTTTTGCATCTTCGAAGATCTTCATATGTTCGTTTGCTTTTTCTTGTTCCATCGGTTCCAATTTCTTGTTTTTATATTCCTCCAACTTCTTTTTGCTTGTAGCGCATAGTGTAGCATAACCCGTTCCAGAGCTTGTCGTTTTAAATTTTTCGGCGTTGTTGGGTTTGTGCTTGTTATGTCTGCGCTTCTTTACTGCAGTATTGTGTACTGAAGTTTGAGTTTGGCCACGTCGGCTGGAAGGCCGGGTCCTTTTACCCTTGACCGGAGTTGTGAGAACACTCACATCCTCCGTCAATGTGGCTAACTCCTCATCGATTTCACTATAATTTTCGTCCATTACATCGTCAATCCGCACCGCCGGGCTGCTCGATGGCAATATGCCGCGATCAGATGGTTGATGACTTATTGATGTAGAATTGTCAGTGTCAATATTGTCCTGCACACTGGTTTTACCCAGCGCAGGTACAATACCAGTCTCGTCCAACACACTAGCCGAAGCTAGCGTTGGTACAGTTAGCTGGGGTATCGCCGGGCGGCACGATGGCCATTTGCCGCGATCAGATACTTGAACATTGAAATTCGAATGTGTGGCTTGTGAGCCATCAGTTTTTGGGGTCGGACTAGTCATGATCCGATCCTCCGAGGTTGGCGAATTTTCATTCCCATCCCCGTGGACCGTTAGATTCGTCAAGTCTCCCAAACTGAGTACAAACATGGTCTCTGAATCATAGTCGATGTCAGAAAATTCCCGATCGATGGGTCGTGTGCTGTTTCCTTTAGCTCCACGCCATTTCTTGTCGGACTTATTCCGCTGTTGTGTAATTTTCTTGCGAAGATGTTCTGCGCTGAGAAAATGTACCTCTGTTGGTGGTGTATCGATGTCACCGCCCATATTCACCATTGTGTTTAGCAAATAGTCGTAGTCGTTGTCAATGCCTTCGTTCTTGGGCATTGTGTTTTGGTGTACGATGGTGGACAAACCATGTACAATCATTTCCTTTTGTTGAGCATTAGTAAATCTAATCTCAAGTCGATGTGGTATCAGCGTAAGTTTGTGTTTGCTGATCCAGTCGTTGCCGAGGATCATACCGATAGAACAAGGTAGCGTATCCATGATCGCCACTTGTACCGGTAGTGTCTCGTTTTGCAGTACTATGTCCAGTACCGCCCGATGGGTAGTATTACTTTGGGATCCGTCCCCGAGTAAAACTGTGAGGGGCATGGGAACCATGTCAACCTCTCCCAATTTTCCAATCATGTCCTTGGAAATGAAACTGCAGCTTGCTCCGGTGTCGATCATTGCTTTGCATCGGAGACTAGCTTGTTTCGGTTTGCCGACGGCCACACGTATGATGAATTGTTTTGTCTCGTTCATTACGTCGTGGTCGGCAGATAGCTTAGGTGATGTACATGACGAAGTATTACGCTGAGGAGGTTTCGATCTTCGTTGAACCCCCCCCGCAGCTTTGTCCTCACCTATAGGTAGCTTGTTTACTCCTGAAGCCTTGCTTCGAGTGATTGGCTCTGAAGTCTTGTTTCCAGGAACGAGTTCTTTCGCCGGAGTAGATTTTGGAATATCTCCAACAAGTTCTCGTAAATCTGTGTGGAAGTTGTCTGGGACTCTCTTCGATACAGGTTTGTTGAATTTGGGTGCCAGCGTATCTGGCGCCATGTCCGCGTCTTCGGCGTCGAACTCCGTGTCTGATAAATTCATCTCAGCAGGTTCATAAATTGTCTTGTACTTGTTGCTAGTGCTTCGTTGAGGTCGCCTTGTGCTTGGTAAAGTACAAAGCCATCGTAGTCCGGGTTTAACTTGCCCGATAGCACATAGTCGTACCGTAGGAACAGGTATACTCGCAGGTATCTCCGGCCTCTCAGGTAGTGTCACGGTATTTTGTACCATGTACATGCATAGTACCGCCGTTTCCTCAGGTTGTTGGTTGATGTTGGAGTCGTTTCCTATCACCTTCAACTTGATCTTTGGTAACGGATCGTGTCCAGGTATCACCGGCCATACTGTGAGCTTGGTCGGACTCTCCAGAGTTCCGTTGAGCTTAGCATGTTGGTAACATTCTTGGCTGCAACAGCGTTTGAATGTATCCGGATATTTGGAACACTTCTCGTCTAGAGCATGTCGTTCACAATTCATGTTGGCACACGTTCGTGTGTCATTCTTCTTGGCATCGACGTTCTTCGTCGGAGCCAGTGTTTTGTTTCCCTTTGAACGGCATAGTAGTGCCCTTCTAAGGAATCGGTAACAAGTAGTGATGCACGTCGTCGTCCATCCACATCTTGTCGCCTTAGTGGTCGGCTCAGGAGAGGTGCCACAATATTTGGGCTCAGGAAAGCAGAAGGGTAGCTTAGGAAAGGTCGTCTCGGGTCCACTTGGTTCACGAGGTTCTAAGTCGTGTTGTATAGCCATGGCAAGATATTCTGGTGGACGAGTAGTATTACCCGTCAGTTGAACATCCGCCGCGGCTGAATTTCACCATGAGTTGGCCCGTCCTTTCGACTTCCCGTGTTTACCTTGTCCTCTTCCTTTGCCTTTACCGTTCCCTTGTTGTTTCGAGCGCTTCGAGAGCTTGATACAACTGGTAAGGTCGTGACCGCTCTTCCGGCACATGAGACACCACTTCGTGGTTGACCCAGCCGGCCAACAATCGTTGCAATGCATTGCTCGATTCTTGGGATCTTGTGCATCGATCGTCTTCCTTGGACGACCGTTTTCATCCACGCGTTTGTTCCAAAGAGCATCTGAGTAGTTGGATTTCATATCTCTCAGTGATGGAAGTTGAGCTCCGTTCTGCCTTCCAGTCTTGTTTGCACGTTTAGACTGGGAGTAGGACTTGGCCGAATTTCCGTCATCGTTGTCCCACATAGCGTATAGTGCTTGTGTACGCGGACGACCTTTGCCTTTGGCTGGTGCAAATGAATTCTTGCGCTTGAACTGTCCAGAATTTGATTGTCCCTTCCGTTTGACCATAGCGTTTAGATTCCGTTGAGGTGCTCCACGGTTGTTTTGTCCACCGTGCTTATGAGATTTCTGGGCCGAGCGTACAGCTTGGTCCCGGATGATCATGAGCTTTGCCAAGTCCGACGGGTCGGTTGACTCGAAGTCCGGAGTGTTGGTCTTCAACCATATAGCCAATGAAGGTTCCACCGAAGATAGGAGTAATTGTCGCTCCAAATCCGGTAGGATAGCTTCAATACCGAGACGGTCGAGTTCTGCTTTCCGCAGCATACGACGTCCCACGTATTGCTTACAATCTTCGTTCGGAAGCTGTCTTAAGTCCAAGTAGTTTCTTGTACATGTGCTTTTCCGGTCGATGGGTCCATAGGTCTTGTTCAACCAAACAAATATTTCGTCATAGTCGATATCAGCGGCCTTGGCGTAAATCGTCCCGTTGGCACGTAGTGGATTCACGAACTCAGCGATCACCGCTTGATTTACCTTAGCCTCTACGGCTCGGGTCAAGAGGTGACTTGTCCGTAGAGAAGCAGCAACATGATTTGTTTGCATCTCAAGCGTTCGTCGGAACTCCGTAGGTGTTCTCCTATCCACATGTCGATAGGGGTTCTCGATCTTGGGCCATTCCAACTCGCGAGGTAGTCGGACCGCCGGAGGCCGGGGTACATTCCCGTTGGCTCCAGATTGCCTAGATTCCAAATCCCTAGCGGCTTGGGCATTCTTCATAGCCATGTCCAAGTAATCTTCTCCCGTTCCACTTTGTAGAACGCATCTAACGTAGTCTTCGACCGTTAGACCCGCAAGTAGTCGTAGTCGTTCATTAGCCGAGTCGAGTCGATCGTGTGCAGGTTGGGAGGACGATGACCGTCTTCCCGACCTCGACGAACTTCGACTCCGGCTTCGACTATCACTATCGTTGCCTTGGGTGTCCCGTCTTGGGGAACGTGACCTAGATGGTCGTTGTCCACCCGCGGTACCACCCTCATCTTCTCCTTCACTATTGCTTCCCCTCCGACGCCGACGGCGTATCGGAGACGCCGACCTACGAGGTCCGCCTCGTTGAGGTCCGCCGTCACCGTCGTCGTCATCGGAGTCGTCGTCACCCGACGGGTTCCCCGAAGGTGCGCCCGCGGCAGCCCTTCTGGGTCGAGATCCTTCATTGGTTCTCGAATTAGTTCTCGGGGGAGGCATATTGTCGCCCGCATGTGAAGGTTCGGTACTATTCGGCATAGGCGCGGCTCCATTTGCCGTTCCTCTTGACCGATGTGTACCCGTACCAGAATTCCGCATTCTTTCGCGAACTTCTGGATTTGGTATGTCTCCAGGATTCCGGTTAATTTCAGTCGTACCAGGATCCTGGGAGTTCTGGGGACCGGTACCGGTACTGGTACCAGTACCCGTAGATTCCCCCGCAGAGTTACTAGAAGTACTCGTAGAAAAACCGGATCGGTTCAGACGTTGTTTTTGGGGAATTCCAGAATCT
>CAWVZQ010000118.1:0-7881 GCA_963934405.1 uncultured Opitutales bacterium
CTGCCGTAGGTGGGTTGACTGCTGATCCTGGCAGTGTGCTCCAGGGCATGGAGGAGGAACTTGAGCAGGCCCTCGGCATTCAGGACGACAACACTTTGCCCCCGCATCAACAACGTCTTGCGCTTCATTATCAGGATGGGGAACTGGGTGTCCACCTCGGCTGGCGCAAAGATTTGGAACTCGAGCGCTCCTTTGCTCTTGCTCTTTCGGATCTTAAGGATCTGGCCGGTGCAGAGGTTGCTGCCGCCCTCTCGGTCATCGACGGTTTTGCTGATGTCGGCGGCCAAGGCTCGGTTGGCGTAGCCGCCTTTGCCGACGCCACCCTTGACGTAGGAATCGACCTACGCGATCCGGCAGGTGGCCCAACCTTCTTCCTCTACGACTATGACCCCTCTTTCGACCCCTCGACCTCCGTTTTTCGCGGCACTCATGTCGCCCTCGGAGCCCGAACCCAAGCTGCAGACCTCGGCCTTGCCTTCAAGCTTGGGCCCATTGAGTTGAGTGCCCGGGATGCCTTTGTCATCTTTGATGGCGACGGCAATCCCGACACCCAAGATTTTGCTCAAGTCTTCCTTGCTCTTGACCAAACCGAGGGAAGCTCAGGTGACGACGGTCGTTTTGTTCCCTTGGCTGAATCTCTCGCGGACAACCTTACCTCAACCGTTAGCGGTGCCTTCTCCGTGGAGGTGCCACTCTTCAAAAACGAGGAATCCCTCGGCAAGGTCGCCTTTGGCACAAACACGGATTTGGGAACCACTGGTCTCGCTGAATTTCTTAACGCGAAAGAGGGAACTAGTTCTTCCGGGTTACCCGCGCTCTCTTTCGAAGTGCCGGATCTCGGTACTCTTCTGGGCAATGCTCTTCCCTTTGCTTCCGGGCTCTCCGCCTCCAAGGAAGTGATTGCTCTGACCCTTATACGGGAAGGAGCTGAGTTTCTCTCCGACTTGGAGGACGATTTTTCTGAGGCGGAGATTCTCCAGACCAATGTGCCCGGTCTCGACCTCAGTCTTGCGAGCGTACTCGGTGGTTCTTCTGATGATTCGCCTGTTTCCATCCTTGGAGCGGGACGTGTAATCCTTGGCTACCTAGATCAACCTCAATTCAATCCTGAAACTTGGCAATCCGGTGACGAGTTGCCTAACCCCGAAGGCCTTGCGGACTATCTCTTGAAGCATTGGGTAAGTCTTCTTCCCGGAATGGGTGATGCTTTCGACCTGTCCGTGGACCTGTCCGGGCAAGCCCTCCTCGTCTCCTTTGCGGCAAACCCTACTTTCGGCCGAGTCGCCCGGTTGGGTCTTGGTGAGGAAGCCGAGAATCTCGGGCTTTCGGTAGAGGCTGACGTTAGCGTACAGTTCGGACTCGATACGTCCTTTGATCTATTTCTCGACTGGAGCGAAGCGAATCGTGGAGTTACCTTTGATCTCAAGAAGTTCCAAGTTACGGGTCAAGCCGATGTTCAGGACCTCGTTGCCAAAGCTTCCCTTGGCCCCGTGGAACTTGCGGTAGGTTCCACTGAGTCCGACAAGCGTGAGGCTTCCGCTTCCATCGGTTTTGAACTGGACGTGAGCATGGATGCTTCGGGAGACTTGTCGTTCACTCCCGATGCCTCGCTCGATTTTGATCTTCCCCTCTACGCAAGTCTCGGCGATTTCGATCTCGAGGCGAGTGCGACCACCCCCACCGTAAGTCTTACCGGAAACCCCTTTGGAGCAGAAGGACTCACCTTCACTGCCGAGGGGTTGGATCAATTGCTTGAGGCCGGCAAGAAGACTCTCTCCGACATAGGCGCCTTTTTCAAGACCGTTGGTGAAGCCGATGCCGGACGAACCTTGGACGGGTTTTCGATGGAGGGTCTCCTCAAAGGCGTGGATCAGGTGGCCGGGGTTTTTGAAACCATCTCCTCGTCGGGTGCTCTCGACGCTCAGCTTCCCGGTTTCGACGAAGGTGTGACGGCTTCGAGCCTTCTTGGATTGGATTCAGCCATCGCCGACAAGATTGCCAAGCCTTTGCGAACCTTCCTCGATGGATTCAAGGCGAAAGGCGAACCCGTGGACGCCTTTGGGCTTGCGACTTTTCTGGAAAGCCTCGGTTCGGTGACGGGAGAGAAAGGCGTATCGGGTTACCGAGCCGTTGACGTGCATCACGTTACGGGTGGCTGGTATGACAATTTGCAGGCCTTCGAGTATTCCATGACACTCGAGCTCGGTTTTGCCGACAAGTTCGAGCTCAACGGTGGGTCGGCCGCTCAGGATGCCGGGTTGTCCGTCGAGGGGCTCGAGTTCTTGACTACGGCCGAAGCTACTGCCGAGATTGGTTTTGGCTTTCAACCCGGTGCCGGACCCGATGGGTTTTATGTCCGCCTTGGCGAAATGGCTTTCTCCCTCAGCGGTGGTACTTCGGGAGACGATGCGTCCGTCACTGTCAATTTCGGCGGAGAGGAACAAGTCTTCGATCTCTCCAACACCAAGGTTGCCCTCAAGAAGGTCGGTGGCGATATCTCCACGACAGGCAATATTTTCGACGACGGTGTTCTTCACATGAGCGAGTTGCCCCTTCTCGCAGCCAATCCCGGCAAATATCTCTCGTTCGACGTCCAAGGCGAACTTGAGGCGGTCATCGGCATACCCGTTCCCTTTGCCGGCTTGGAAGAATTGGGAACGCCCTTGGCACGTGTCATTTCCCGCAATGTCTTTTCCGGGCAAGCCCCGCAAGTCACCATCGACGTCGCTATTGAGAGTGGTCTTCGTGACCAACTCCTCGCCATGTTCGACAAGGTCTCGGAGATTGGGGATAGCGTTGGAACGAACGAGGCGCTTGGGCTCAAGGTTCCCGGACTGGGTCTTTCCGTGGACGGTTTGCTCGGTGGCACGGACGCCGTTTCAAGTTGGCTTTCTTTCGGGACGGTGGGAGCTGATTACCTCGGTGGCGACGCTCTCACGGCGGCGGGTTTGATCGAGACTCTTCGAAAGAATTGGCTCGAACCCAATCTTGAGGCTTTTTCCAAGGTGGCTGACGGACCGCAACCCCATCCTCACCTTTTCGGCGGTTTCGACGCCGATGACCGAATCCTCTCCTTTGGCTTTTCCTTTGCTCCCGACTACAATGCCTCGGCTCCCTTTGCGGGCGGTCTCGCGGGGCCGGCGGGCATCGAGTTGTCCTCGCAGGCAGAAGTTGGCTTGAACGTAACAGGTGACTTGGGTTTCACTATAAACGTTGACCTGTCCGACTTCACCTTCACCTCGGAAGACGTCTGGCTCGATGTTGCCGGAGACAATCCCTTTCGTTTTGACTTGGAAGCAAAGGCTAACGCCACCGACCTTTCATTTGGTCTCGCCATCGGCGGACTGGAAGTGGAAACGGGTGGTGCCACGGTCGACGCATCCCTAGGAGTTTCCATCGGGTTCGATGATACAAACGCCGACGGTCGGCTCACCTTGAATGAGTTGGGCTCGCCGTCAGTCTCTCCGAGTGGTGCTCTCGCCTTCAATATGCCCTTGGCGGGCACGGTCAACGGACGAGACTTTGGCGAGATGGCTCAGGATGAGCACGACCGACTCGTGGCAGAAGGAAAGGCCTCTGCCAATGATTGGGACGGCACCCCCTATGTCAGCTTTTCCGACGTAAGTTTCTTTGACACTACAGGTCCCGTTGTGGAGACCATCGGTCTGGAAAGCCTAAAGGGAGCCTTGGTCAGTCTTGCAGTCAATATGCTTGCAGAGGAGTTGCCCATACTCGATTGGCTCGAGACTGCCGGCGACCTCGTGGTCGACTTCGAGTCCAACTTCACTGAAAACCCCATTCTCGAGGAGAAGATACCAGGTACTGACCTTAAGCTTAAGTATGTCCTCGGTTCTGCCGACCTAGATACTCCAGCCTCCTTCTTCGGCATGGGTTCGGCTATCGTCGGTTATCTCAAGCAACCCCAGTTCGACCCCACCACTTGGTCGGTTGGCGATCCAACCCCAAGTGTGTCAGGTCTTCAGCAGTATCTCAACGACAATTGGGTGAGCCAGTTGCCCGGAAGTGGACATGAACTTACGCTAGACTTTAATGATGCGGCCAAGTCTTTCGGGATCTCCTTTGCCGCTCGACCCACCTTCCATCGTGACGCCCGTCTTGAACTTGGTGAACAGGCCGATGCCTTCGGCCTTGCCGTGGACGGCAATCTGAATTTGGATTTTGGGGCCGACGTCGCCTTCGATCTTACTTTTGGTTGGGGCGAGGACAATAAGGGCGCCGCCTTCGATCTTACCAAGTTCGACTTCCATGCCGCCGCAAGCGTGGACAATCTTCTTGCCGCAGCCACCCTCGGACCACTCGAGATGGCCGTGGGTTCTCCCAATGCCGAACGCGGTTCCGTTGTCATTGATTTCGGGCTCAGCAAGTCCGCCGACGAAGCCGGTAACACGCAGTTTCTTCCTTCGGCCACTCTCGCTGCCTCGCTGCCTCTATACGGTAAGTTGGCCGGACGAGACCTGCTGGCGGACGGGCCCGCCCCTACCGTATTGCTCAGCGGAGACGTCTTTCCCGCCGAGGGTGCTCCCGGCCTATCCTTTACCACGGAGAATTTCGAACGCCTTTCCGAGTTGTCCAACATCTCTATCGGGGAAATCCTCCAACGTTTCGCTGACGTTGCCGAGTGGCTCAAGGAGTATCAAGACGGAGAAACCCTCGATCAAGAGATTCCGCTCATCGGTCTGCGGATCGGGTCAGTACTCGATTTCGCCACTGGTTTCTCCGACAAGGTCTTGTCCGCTGCCGATCCTAAGGAAATCAAGACGATTGGCGACCTCGTCGCAGCCTTTGCCAACGCCGCCATTCTTCCCGAGGGTATGCAGGTGAGTTGGGATTCCGATACGCAAACGGTGACCATCCCCATCTCCTTCGACGTCGCTCTCAATCCCCTGGAGGATCTTCCACTAGACTTCGGTTTGGATTTTGGGGACGAAGCTTTCGCTCTCGACGTGCAGGCGGTGGCCAACCTTGTCGCGGGAGTACGCGGCAGGACGGATCTCATTATCGACTTGGACGGACCCTCCGGGGACGACGAGGTGAAGCGAATCACTGTTACCGAGACGTCTGGGACCTCAACTGGAGGCGACCCCATTCCCGGAGACGTACCCACTCCTCTCGTCGTGGAGATCACCGAGAAGACCACTGCAGTGAAGGGCAGGAGTGAGAAGACGGCTCTTGTTTTTTCCAAACCCTACCAATCGGAAGGGCGTTACTCGCTCGAAGCCTCGGGGCAGCAGGAATGGGTGAAGTTCGTCTCTGGCGGACAGACTTCCAGCAACGTGGCCAAGATACGTGGAGCGCTCGCGTCCCTGCTTGGAGCTAAGACTTCCGAGGTCCGCGTCACCTTCGACGATAATTATCCTTCTGCGGACGGACACCGTTACCTTATTCAATTCAGTGGCGACCTCGCCGCCCGCGACCTTCCTGATTTGGAGGTGACGAATGAATTTGCTCAAGGCGATACATTGGTCGAATCCATACGGCAGGGTAGCCCCTCAATCGGTGAGGTTCAGACCGTCAAGATAGAGCCAAAGGACGGAGGCACCTTCTCGTTGGCGCTCGACTACGACGGAATTACCTATGCCACCTCACTGCTTGAAGTCGATGTGTCGACAATTGAGGTCCAGGCTGCCATCGATGCGGCCTTGGCGACTCTTTCGGGAGCGACCGCATCTGTGGAAGTCGCGGACGGCGGATGGACCTTAACCTTTGGTGGCTCACTGGCGGGCGTGGATCATCCTCTCCTTCGGGCAACGGTCGTCACAACCGAACCTACTTCATCCGAAGTCTCTTCCGATGAGTCCGGCGGAAGTTTCTCTTTTCTTTACGAGGGCATTGCCACTCGCGCCATACCTTACTTGGCGGACGACGCCACATTGGCTGCTGAAATACGATCGGCCTTGGAGGCCCACCCTAACATTGGCGTTGGCAACGTCGAAGTCTCGGTGGAGATGGACGATGCCGAGAACGCGGCCCGAACTTATGACGTTCGTTTTGTCGGAGAGCTTGCCGACCGCGAAATCGGGGGCTTTACGACTGATACCGGGAACTTGCGCGGAGCCGTAGTGGAAACCGCCACACTCACCCAAGGCGCTTCCGCCTCCGCCGATGGTAATGGCGGACCGGTCTTCTACGTCGACAATTTCGGGATTGAGGGCGAAGCCGCATTTGACGTGGCTGATTTCGAGGCAAACCTGAAATTGGGTTTTCTCACGGCTACGGCGGGAGGGGCGGGAAGTGGTTCTGGAGCTCATGTGGGATTGGAGGCAAGCATCCTGCTTGATCGGGATGGTGACTCCGAGACCACCGATGACCGATTATTCTCTCTTGGCGAACTGCTCGACGGAGCTCTGAGCGATTCCCTCCACTTCCAGGTTGGTGGCGATGCCTGGGCAAAAATCCAAGGGATCACGGTGAACGCCGGTTTCGGTGATTTTTCCTTTGCGAAGGATAAAGCCATCGAGATTCACTTCGGCGTCGAACAAGAGTCAATACCCGCTTCTTTGAACTCCGAGCTGTCCGAGGTTATGTCGCCAAGCATCTCTGATGTCTCTCTTCCTGCCTTTGACTTTTCCGCACTAAAGTTGACGCTTCCTGACTTCGGGGACGCTTTCGATTCCTTGAAATCTCTCTCCTTCGACGATGTCCTCAACGGTATCATCGAAGGTGTCGCTTTCCTAGAGGAAACATTGGCAGAACAACCTTTCTACACGGAGCAACTTCCAGTCGTAAATCGCTCGCTCTCGGAAACCTTGGATTTTGTAGGTGGACTTGCGGAACAGGTTAAGTCTCTCAAGGATAACCCAGCCGACAGTATTCAGGCCTTGGAAGAACAGGTGGAGGAAGTCCTAGGAATAAAAGACGATAATCTCCTACTCCCGCATGAGCAAAAGTTTTCCCTCATCTATGAAGATGGCGTTATTCAGACTCATCTTAGAGTGCGCACCGACTTCAACGAGGAGTTCAATTTTGCCCTCGACTTGGAAACCCTCCGAGAGATGGCCGGTGGAGCGGTTGCCGACATGCTCGCCATCGTCGATGACTTCGCCGATCTTTCCGGATCCGGGGTCGTCAGACTGGATGCCTTCGCAGAAGCAGTTCTCGACTTTGGGCTCGACTTGAGCGAGATCGGTAACCCTGACTTCTTCTTGCTCGATTATGACGAGAACTTTGATCCTGCCCTAGCTCCTTTACGAGGTACCCACCTTGTTTTGGGCGGCCGAATTCTCGGCGAAAATCTCGAAATGTCTTTTGGCATCGGGCCCACTGAAATAAGCGTACGCGAGGGGGGCGTTACCCTTGACGGGGATGCAAAGGCGGCTACGGACGACTATGTTCAAGCTATCCTTATCCTTGATCAGGCTCCGGGGTCGCCCATTCCGGTTAGTAACGTAAATATTGATACGGGTTTCATTACCCTAACTGGCCATGGTTACAAGTCAGGGGATGAGATTACCTATGCTCAAGTCGGAACCGTTGGCATTCAGGGATTGGAGGACGGTGGCGCATATGTCGTTCACGAAGTCACTGAAGACACCTTCAACCTACGGCGGAAAGTCTCCGCCTCCACCGCCGTCACTGTTTTTACGAGGGCCGCTCAGGGCGAAATCAAGGTTGCGGCGGGGCATGGTTTCGCGGTTGGCGACAAAATCAGGGTGGAGGGAGTTGGTTCCGGTTTTGACGGCGAACACACGGTGCAAGAGACCGCGCCCACTATCATTACTGTCTTGACCGACACTCGTGGCGCTGGTGCAGAGACTATGGTCGGAACTTGGTCGGTAGTAGAACCTCTTAAACTTTCCGGTGCCGGCAACGACGAGCAGTACTTCACCACGGACGACGGACGCTTCCGTCCCGGCAAGGAAA
>CAWVZQ010000119.1:0-7850 GCA_963934405.1 uncultured Opitutales bacterium
GTAAACATCTTCGGTGGCATCATGAAGTGCGACGTCATCGCCACAGGCATAGTGAATGCGGCCAAGAATCTCGAGCTTACCCTTCCTCTCGTCGTGCGTCTCGAAGGCACCAACGTCGAGGCGGGCAAACGTATACTCGCTGAAAGCGGACTCGCCCTCGAACCCGCGGACTCCCTCGCCGATGCCGCCGAAAAGGTGGTCAAGCTCGCCGCGGCCGCCTCCTGATTTTTTCGCCACATTCACGCAAAACACTTTTAAAACTTCCCAACCGTCTTTCATTCATGAGCGTTCTAGTAAACAAGGATACACGAGTAGTCGTCCAGGGCATCACCGGCAGCGCCGGCAGTTTTCACTCTTCGCAGTGCATCGAGTACGGTACCAACGTCGTGGCCGGCGTTACCCCCGGAAAGGGCGGGCAGAAATTTCAGGATAGCGTCCCCGTATACGACACCGTAAAGGAAGCAGTCCGGGAGCAGGGTGCTAACGCCGCCGCCATCTTCGTGCCGCCTCCCTTCGCCGCCGATTCGATTCTGGAGGCCATCGATGCGGAGATTCCCCTCGTCATCGCCATCACCGAGGGCATCCCCGTTCGCGACATGGCCGAAGTCAAGGCTCGCTTGGCTACTTCCGACACCCGCTTAATCGGGCCCAACTGCCCCGGCATCATAACGCCCGACGAGTGCAAGATCGGCATCATGCCCGGCTATATCCACAAGCCCGGCAAGGTCGGCATCGTTTCCCGTTCGGGAACCCTTACTTATGAGGCTGTTTGGCAAATCACCTGTGCCGGGCACGGGCAGTCCACCTGCATCGGCATCGGCGGGGACCCCATAAACGGCACCAACCATCTCGACACCATAAAGCTTTTCAACGAGGACCCCGATACCGAGGCAATAATAATGATCGGCGAGATCGGCGGCACCGCCGAGGAAGAGGCTGCCGCCTTCGTCAAGGAACACGTCGACAAGCCCGTTGCCGCCTTTATTGCAGGCATGACGGCTCCTCCGGGGCGGCGTATGGGCCACGCCGGCGCGATCGTTTCCGGAGGCAAGGGTACCGCCGCAGCCAAGATTGAGGCCATGCAGGATGCTGGAATCGCTGTTGCAGAGACCCCTTCCCACATCGCCGAAGCACTTTTCCGAGTCTGGAAACCCTGAACGGTTTCAGTTCTGTCTTTGGGGCGGCGAACTTGCAGCCCCAACCCTCTAGATTGGCCTGCCCTTGCGAGTCGCAATGTGATGTTGCAATTCAGTCTGTAATGTAGCGAGGGATGCCCGACCGTCAGGCTGACGCGCCCCTACTAATGAGAAGGCGTGAAAGGGGGATGATTGTCGTGTTCGGCTTTGGATGTCTCCTCGCGATGGGAGGGGGTGGAGAGTCGCCTAAATCTTGAAGTGGACTAGGTACTTTTCCTCGAGGCCGGCTTCGGGGAGGTGTTCGGCGAGGTCCCATACCCGAGCGGGACTGAGGCGAGATGCCGCCAATTCCTCTGAGAAGTCTCCGCCTTTCCAATAGAGGATTCCGTTGGCGGGAGCATGCTGGGAGCCTTTGCGTACCTTGTTACGGACTCGGCGGTAGAATATGGAGAGGTCTCCGACTGCTCGCCCGAGGATGAAGTCGTAGGACCTTTTGGCGGGCAGTTCCTCGGCTCGGCCTCGAATAATCGTGACGTTCTTGAGCCCGAGGCGGGCGACCATGTCCTCGACGGCTACGATTTTCTTGGCGATGGAGTCGATGAGGGTGAAGTTGGCCGCGGGGTAGCAGATGGCGAGCGGTATGCCAGGCAGACCGCCCCCGGTGCCGACGTCGAGCAAACTTGCCTTGGGCATGAGGCGAAGGAATTTTGTGGCGATGAGGCAATGGGCCAAGTGCTTGATCTCTATGCGTTCGGTGTCCTTGCGGGATACGAGGTTTATCTTGGCATTCCACTCTCGTAGAAGCTCGGCGTAGGCGGCCAAGCCTTCCCATGCTTCCTCGGCTATCTCGGGAAACCACCGAGGGAGGGTGGTCCATGGATCCTCTTCCGGGTTCATTAGAGTAGGCAGGGTTTTAACACGAAAGTGAAACCTAGGCCACGTCGATGGCGGGGAGGCCTTTTACGAGGTCGTCCATCGCCTTGGCCTGTGCAAGGAAGGGTTCGAGCTTGTCGAGAGGGAGGGCGCAGGGACCATCGCACTTGGCGTTGGCGGGATCGGGATGGGATTCGAGGAAGAGGCCCGCTATTCCTTGGCTCATGCCGGCGAGCATGAGCTCGGACACGGCTTGGCGTCGTCCACCTGCGGAATCGGAACGTCCGCCGGGGATTTGCAGGGCGTGGGTGACATCGAAGATGACGGGGCATCCCGTGCGTTTCATGATGCCGAAGTTCAGGGGGTCGACCACGAGGTTGTTGTAGCCGAAGCTGGACCCGCGCTCGCAGAGTATTACCTGTTCGTTGCCCGCTTCGGCGAATTTGCTTATGATGTGGCCCATCTCATGGGCGGCGAGGAATTGGGCCTTCTTTACGTTGACGGGCTTTCCGGTTTCGGCGAGGGCGACCACGAGGTCGGTCTGTCGGCAAAGGAAGGCAGGCAACTGGAGGACGTCTATGACCTCGGCGGCGGGGGCTGCCTGGGCAGGTTCGTGAACGTCGGTGATCACGGGCACGCCGTGGGTTTGCTTGATCTCCGCGAATATCTCGAGGCCTTTTTCCAGTCCGGGACCGCGAAAGGAGGTTATGGAAGAGCGGTTTGCCTTGTCGAAGGAGGCCTTGAACACATAAGGGATGCCGAGCTTGGCGGCGACTTCCTTGTAGGCGGCGGCGATTTCCAGTGCGAGCTGTCTCGACTCGAGGACGTTCATGCCCCCGAAAAGAACGAAGGGGCGATCGTTGGCTACGGGGACGCCGGTGACGTCGATGGTCTTTTGTTCGTTCATCCTTCTGAGAGGTCGGGTGCGGATCCATGCTCGGCCCGGACGTTTATGGCGATGCCTCCTCTGGCGTTGAAGCGTGCCTCGACCTCGCACCAACGCGGGGAGAGGGCGGCCACGAGATCATCGAGCAGGAGGTTGGCGAAATGTTCGTGGAAGACGCCCTCGTCGCGAAAGGTCCAGAGGTAGAGCTTCAGTGACTTGGATTCCACGATGCGTTCGTCGGGAACGTAGCGGATATGGATCTCGGCGAAGTCGGGTTGGTTCGTGACAGGGCACAGGCAGGTGAACTCGTTGGTTTCGAGCTCGACGACGTAATCGCGTTCGGGATTGCGGTTTGGAAAGGTCTCCAGCTCACGCTTGGGGGCGGTGGCCCCTTCGCCGAGTCGGGTCAAGTTGGTGTGTTCAGTGTTTTCGCTCACGAGTTCATGGATTTTTCATGAGTATGAAAAAACGGCAACGATGAAGATTCGTCATGCGGCAGTTGTCCAAGGTCCCGGGATTCCCGGGGTTTTGAGACCTTTGCCTAAAAGGTCGAGAAATTCAGTTCGCGGCACTTCGCGCGCTCCCAAGTTGCCGAGGTGATCGGTGGGGACTTGGCAGTCGATGAACCGGAAGCCCTGTTGCTTGGCGAATTTCACGAGGTGAGCTAGCGCTACCTTGGAGGCTTCGGGTTCATGATGGAACATGGACTCCCCGAAAAAGGCTGCGCCCAAGGAGATCCCGTAGAGTCCTCCCACGAGCTTGCCGTCCCGATAGCTCTCGAAGGAATGAGCAAAGCCTTCCGCATGGAGCTTCGAGTAGGCTTTCACCATGTCCGGGGCGATCCATGTGCCGGGTTGGTCTTTTCTTGGCACTCTGGAACAGGATCGGATGACATCCTCGAATGCGGTGTCGACTCGGATTTCGAAAGTTTCCTTCTTGAGGGCGGAACGCAAGCTACGGGAGATTTTGAATTCGTCGGGAAAAAGCAGGAAACGAGGATCTGGGGAAAACCAGTGCCACAGGGGAGGATCTCCCCAGGATTCCCATGGGAAGATACCGTTGGAGTAGGCGAGTAGCAGACGTTCGGTAGTTAGGGAACCGCCTACGGCAAGGAGTCCGTCGGGCGGAGGAGAGTCGGGATGAGGGAACCAGAGTGGTTCGGAGTCGTCGAGGAGGACGACGGGCATCTTTTAGGATGCCTTTGCTTCGAGAATGCTGACCTGTGGGCGACAATTGAAGCGAAGCCCGTGGAGGTTGCCTACGCCACGGGTCACATAGATGAGACGACCTTTCCAGTTGTGTAATCCCTCGACAATTGAGTGATCCTTGACGGGAGCAAACGGAGTGTAGCCGACAAAAGGGACCTTGCACTGACCACCATGGGTATGTCCGCAAAGCATGAGCTGCCAATCGTGATCGGCGAGGAAGGCCTTGGAGTCCGGGTTGTGACTCAAGACGATGACCGGAGGTTCCTCAGGGGAACGGTTCGGACTAACCTTGCTGAGGCACTTGTCGGGGAAGCAGCGTTGGGCCCAGATGTCGCCGAGTCCGACCAAGGCGAGCGGCTGTCCCTTGACGTAGATTACTTGTCGGCGATTTTGCAGGAGGGCTATCTTGATTTCCTTCAACATGGCCTCCACTTTTTCTGAAGTGGGGTAGCCGTAAGTGGAACCTGCCCACTTCCCGCCATCGTGGTTGCCAAGGCAGGCGAAGGTGGGAACCACCTCGGACAATTTGGACAAGACTTCCCTGTAGCGATCAAATTCTATGTCGGTAAGCTTGCTTGTAATGAAATCACCCGTAATAAAGCAGACATCGGGTTTCTCCGCTAGTCCGAGCTCGATCGCTTCCTTGACGAGGACAAAGGGAACTTTTTCGGAAACGTGAAAGTCAGAAAGATGGAGGATGCGAAAAGATCGGCGTACGGGAAATTGGGCCTTGGGCAAGGTTTCCCGATGAACCTCCAGCCAGTCGGCTTCAAACCTCATGTAACCCCATCCGCCAAGCCCAACCACCCCCGAGCCCAACAATAACTTCAGGAATCGCCGGCGAAGACTGGGTGGTGTTATGCGCTTTCGGTTTGCTTCTGCTAGGCTAGCCGTAAAGTCGGGAATATTTTCGTCTGTCATCTAGGAAGCTTAACTTTAAATTTCTTTTTGGCGTAGATCAAATCTTTTAGTTGAAGGAATATGATGATAAATACACAAGAATTGCACTCCCTCAATTCTTTCTATTTCTTTTGCTGGCTGACTGTAACCGCTCACCCGTCTGCTGCTATTCCACCGGATTCCTCGAGCGAACGCAATTTGTGAAGAAGATCTAAGGCATTGATCGACACCTCGGCTCCACTCGAAAGATCTTTTATTTTCACTTTGCTCTCAAGCACCTCTTCCTCGCCGTAGACGACGGCGAATTTAGCTCCACTGCGGCCCGCTTCCTTGAATTGCTTCCCGAACGCTTGTCGCTTGAGAGGATAGACCGTGGAGTAGCCCGCTTGACGAAGGCGCGCCACGTCTCGAAGAGCTGCGGGTCGTTCGTTTTCGCCTGCCACTATGAAAATTTCGGGGGCGTCGATGTAGTCGGGTAGGAGCTTTTTGGCGTCCAAACAATCGGTCAGGGTGACGTCTCCTATGGCGAAGCCGGCGGCCGGCAGGTCCACGTTGCCGGATAGTTTTTTTACGAGATGATCGTAGCGTCCGCCGCCCGCTAGCGCTCTGGACTCTCCGGAAGTCTCAAAGGCCTCGTAGACGAAGCCCGTGTAATAGGCGAGGCCTCGAACGATCGATAGATCGATGCCCACGCAATCTGCCGCGTCATGGGATTCGAGGAGTTGAAGAAGTTCGGCCCACTCGCCGGCGCGTCTTTCACCTTCTTCGCCGAAAGAAACGAGGCGTTCGTTCAACGCGTCAAAAGTCGAAACGGTCTTCATTTCCTCGATGCCCGATAGAATTTCTTCGCCCCTGCCGGGCATCGCTCCCTCAATGCTTTCGAGAGTTTGCTCGGGTTTTCGTCGTTCGCTTTTGTCGATGGCGTCGAGTAGGGTAGGGCGTTGTTCGTCGCTGACGCCGACCGAGGAAAGAAACAAAGCCCAAGTCACTCGATCGCTGAGGCGGACTCGAAAGTCGTTAGCCCCGAGTCCACAAGCCTTGAAAATGGCTACCAGCAGCGCGATGAGCTCGGCGTCAGCCGCGATGTTCTCCTCGCCCATGACGTCGGCGTTGAATTGATAGAAGGCTCGCAATCGTCCCTTTTGTGGACGCTCGTAACGGAAGTGCTCGCCGACGTTGAACCACTTGATCGGTCGTCTAAGCGAGTTTGCCCGGGCCGCAACCATGCGGGCCAAGGTAGGAGTCAATTCCGGACGCAGAGCGACTTGACGGTCGCCCTTGTCAGTAAAGTGAAAAAGCTGTCCGACTATTTCTTCGCCTGATTTCTCGACGTAAAGATCGAGTGGTTCAAGCACGGGAGCGTCATATTCCCTAAAGAAGAAGGTACGGGCGACGTTACGAAAGATTCGAAACAAGTGGTTACGGCGCGAGCATTCCTCCGGATAGAATTCCCGAAAGCCTGGCAGGCTTTCAAACATGGCCGACGTGGTGCGTTGAGCGAAACGAGTCAGGAAGGATCGATTGCGTCCAGATCCAGATTGACCAACCCTTCCTTCAATTCCTTGCCCGCCTTAAACTTGACTACGGCGCGACGTGGAATGACGACGTCCGTTTCCGGGCGGTTTGGGTTTCGCCCTACGCGGGCTTTGCGCACTTGAATTTCAAATACGCCGAATTTTCGTAACTCGATGTTGCGACCGGCAATGAGAGCATCACGAACAATATCCAAGGTCTGTTGGACGATCTGACGAACGTCCTCTTGTTTGTAATTATTGTTTTCGTAGATGCTTTGGACGATCTGCCGCTTGGTGAGGTTGTTGGACATGACGGTAAAACAGTTTGTAAATGGGTGAGGAGGAGTTTAGGTATAAGGTAAATCCCATAGATTTTTCTAAATCAACGACCTGTCAAACCCAATTTGTTTTTTTCTATGTCGAAAAAAGACGACGAAAACCCTCTCGAAGACCTTCAGAAGCAACTGAAGGACCTTCTTAAAAATCAAAATGTGCAAGTTGCCTTCGCTCCTTTTATGAATGCCGGGGCTTCAGGCGACGATGCCGAAAAGGGAGACGATTCAGGAATTTCGGGAGAATCCGATGAGCCCGACGAGGGCAAGTCCCGAGATGAGCGGCTCGCCGGGATAAGGAACTTTGATCGGAAGCCGAAGGAGATTCGCGATTACCTCGACCGCTTCGTGGTGAAGCAGGAACAAGCGAAGCGTGTCTTGTCCGTAGCCGTTTGCGATCACTTCAATCACGTCCGACGTTGCATCGAGGAACCAAAGCTAGCGAACCGCGAATACATGAAGCCAAATTTGCTTCTCCTCGGTCCGACCGGTGTGGGCAAAACCTACCTCATGCGAAACGTGGCCAAGCTTATCGGGGTTCCGTTCGTTAAAGCAGACGCTACGAAATTTTCGGAGACGGGGTATGTCGGCAACGACGTCGAGGACCTCGTGAGGGATCTCGTGAAAGCTGCGGACGGGGACGTCGAATTAGCGGAATACGGTATTATCTACGTCGACGAAATCGACAAGATCGCCTCGGAGTCTTCGAAGGGTGGTCGAGACGTTTCAGGTCGCGGCGTGCAGATCAACCTTCTCAAGTTGATGGAGGAGACGGACGTCAATCTGCATTCCCCTCAAGACATGATGGGGCAGATGAAGGCGTTTATGGAAATGCAAAAAGGTGGAGACAAGCCACGCAAAAGCTCCGTCAGTACCCGAAATATTCTCTTCATCGTGAGTGGGGCTTTCGACAAGTTGGCGGAAAACGTGAAACGACGTTTATCCCTTTCCCGCATCGGGTTCGGTTCCTCGGAAGAGCAATCCGCCGATGCTCGCCCAGT
>CAWVZQ010000120.1:0-7770 GCA_963934405.1 uncultured Opitutales bacterium
TCATCGGCATCACCTGACTCATCGGCATCACCTGACTCATCATCGGAAGACGCAACTTTTTCCAAAATCCCATCGGCTTCCTCGGAAGTGAAGCCAAGCCCCATCAAGTCCTCGGAGGTTACCCCTTCGAAGGCTTCGGGACTAACGAGACCTACGGCAACCAAACGATCGGCCAACTCAAATTCTACGCCGACCGCAGTGAGGGCCTGAGCCGCCTGAGCCTTGCGCTCATCAAAGCCAACTTCCTTGATCTCGACTTTTCCGATATCCAGTTTCCAACCCAAAAGGCGCGAGGTAAGTCGAGCGTTAATGCCCTTCCGCCCAATGGCGATGGAAAGATCGTCTTCTTCCACTTCGAAGTACATCCGACGTTTATCCCGATCCAGCTTTATGTTCTTGGGAACCGCAGGCTTGAGGGCCTCGGCAAGTAACTCAATGGGATCTTCGAACCAACGTACAATGTCGACCTTTTCACCGTTCAGTTCGCGAACAATGCTTTTTACTCGTGCTCCGCGAGCACCCACACAGGCGCCAACGGGATCCACCTTCGGGTCGGTGCTCTTCACACAAACCTTGGTTCGGTATCCCGGTTCACGAGCCATCGCGGCAAGCACAACCGTACCATCGGCAATTTCAGTCACTTCCACGTCGAAAAGCTTGCGAATAAAGCTCATGCTCGAACGGCTGAGAATCAATTCGGGGCCACGCCCTTGAGCTTCAAGCTTGAGAAGCAAGCAACGGACCCGTTCGCCTGCAACCCAGTCTTCGCCGGGTACGCGTTCGCGCCAAGGCAGAACGGCTTCGGCTTTGCCTACTTCGACAATCAAATCACCTCTCTCGCGCCGACGTACGATTCCAGATACTAAATTACCGACCTGATCCTTGAATTCGTCGTAAATGTGTTCCTTCTCAAATTGACGTAATCGTTGCTTGATTGCCTGCTCCGCCGTCTTCGCTGCAATGCGTCCGAGATAAGCCGGATCGATTTCACGCTCCACGGATTCACCGACTTTGGGTTCTTCCGCGTAAAGACGCGCCTTGTCGATGTGAATTTCAGTAGCGGTATCGGAAACCGACTCGACAACTAAAAGCTGCGTCCAAGCCTTCATGACACCCGTTTTCGCGTTGATTTCCACTCGAAGGTCTCCAGCGCCGTTTACGCCGCGTTCAGCAGCAGCCTTTACGGCGCTTTCAATTGTGGCGATCATGTCTTCCCGACTGATCCCCTTTTCCTTCTCCATGTATTCAAGGACGGCGAGTATTTCGCTGCTCATGGTCGAAAGTTGGTTTTATGTTAAGGAGTTATTAAGAAAAAAAAAGAGCGGCTGTGCCCGCTCCTCTCTTTTAAGATGAGACTGTATTGAAGGTGTCGGACTAAATCTTGAATCACCTTTTTTGTCAATGCTATCTCTAAGTGTACGAGACACTTCGGTTTTATCCTTTCCGTAAATACCCCGAACTGGTATTTTGAGTCTTTTTTCGCACTCATATGAAGACTTTGAACTTCGCCACACTTCCCGGAGACGGAATCGGTCCCGAGGTCATGGAAACGGCCCTCGAAATTCTACGTCAGGTCGGCGAAACTCACGACTTCGGCATAGAAACCTCCTTTCACCACGTCGGGGGAGCCGGGATCGACAACCACGGAGAAGCCCTACCCGGATCCACATTGGAAGCATGTCGGGCGGCAGACGGCATTCTATTTGGTTCGGTAGGCGGTCCCAAGTGGGAAAACCTTCCTCCCAAGGAACAGCCCGAGCGAGCCGCGCTCCTCCCCCTGCGCAAGGAATTTAGCCTGTACGCGAACCTGCGCCCGGGAAATTTATTCCCCGAACTCTCCGACCTGTCCCCTCTTAGACACGAGACCGTGGCCAACGGAATAGACGTCCTATGTGTTCGAGAACTCACGGGCGGTGTTTACTTTGGCCAACCCAAGGAAACCCGAGAGCTCGAAAGCGGCGAACAAGAAGCCATCGACACCATGGTCTACCGATCAAGCGAAATCGAGCGAATCACAGAGGTAGCCATCACCGCAGCCAAGCTCCGTTCAGGCCGCATATGCTCGGTAGACAAGGCAAACGTGCTCGAAACTTCGGTTCTTTGGCGAAAAGTGGTATCGGAAAAACTAGCCCGAGAAGCACCCGAACTGGAGCTGTCTCACATGTATGTCGACAACGCCGCCATGCAACTGGTGCGGGATCCCTGTCAGTTTGACCTCATCCTCACCGAAAACATGTTTGGGGACATTCTATCCGACGAATTGGCAGTAATTTGCGGTTCTCTCGGCATGCTCGCCTCAGCCAGCCTTGGTGTTCGGCAAAACGAACACGGACACCCCTTTGGTCTCTACGAACCGGCAGGCGGCACCGCCCCCGACATTGCGGGCAAAAACCTCGCCAACCCCTGCGCTCAAGTCCTCAGCGCAGCTCTCATGCTGCGCTATAGCTTCGGACTGGAAGAAGCGGCCGCAGCCATCGAAAAGGCGGTCAAGGGAACCATTCGCGATGGACTTCGCACGATCGACGTTGCACAAGGAACGCCCTCAATCGGAACTCGAGAAATGGGCCAAGCCATCCTCGAACGGCTCGGCTGAGTTATTCCTTTCACCCACTCGACCCGCAAAAACATGACGTCGGAAGAAATCCGCCAGTCCTTTTTCGACTTCTTCGCCGGAAAGGCTCATGAAGTCGTCCCTTCGGCATCTCTCATGCCGGAATCTCCGAACCTCCTCTTCACCAATGCGGGTATGAATCAATTCGTGCCCTACTTCCTCGGCGACCGAAAGGCACCCTACCCGCGTGCCGCCGACACACAAAAATGCATTCGGGCGGGCGGAAAGCACAACGACCTCGAGGACGTTGGTCTGGATACCTACCACCACACCTACTTCGAGATGCTCGGGAACTGGTCCTTCGGCGACTACTTCAAGGCCGAGGCCATCGAATGGGCGTGGGAACTCCTGACCGAAGTCTGGAAGTTCCCAAAGGAACGCTTATACGCAACCGTCTACAAACCGGGAGAAGGCGAACCCGCAGATTTCGATCAAGAAGCCCACGACCAGTGGACCGCCATTTTCGAAAAGGAGGGGCTCGACCCGACTGTTCACGTCATCAACGGGGGCAAGAAAGACAATTTCTGGATGATGGGCGAGACGGGTCCCTGCGGACCTTGCAGCGAACTCCATATCGATCTCACTCCTGAGGGAGACACCGCCGGCAAGCTCGTCAACGGCGACTCCAACCTCTGCATCGAAATCTGGAACTTGGTCTTCATTCAGTTCAACGCAGACAAGGAAGGCGGCTTCTCTCCTCTCGCCGCCAAGCACGTCGACACGGGCATGGGCTTCGAGCGCGTCGCCGCCGCCATCCAGAGTACGAATGGATTCAGCGATTTCTCAAAAACCGTATCCAATTACGACACCGACGTCTTTCGCCCGCTTTTCGATGAACTAGAAAAACTCTCGGGCAAAACCTATTCCTCTTCTCTGCCCGAAGGTCCGGAACGTTCCGAGCAAGAAGCAGTGGACATCGCCTTTCGCGTAATCGGCGACCACCTTCGGGCCCTGTCTTTTTCTATTGCCGACGGCATCATGCCTGGCAATTCCGATCGAAATTACGTTCTCCGGCGCATCCTCCGTCGGGCCATTCGTTACGGCCGCAACCTCGGGTTCTCCGAACCCTTCTTCCACAAACTGGTCGGTGCGCTGGTGGAACAAATGGGCGATGTGTTCCCCGAGCTAAAGGACAGGCAGGAACTGATCGAGAAGACTCTTCGATCGGAAGAGGAATCCTTCAACAAGACCCTTGATCGCGGCATAGAACTCTTTCGCCGTGAAAGTGATCAACTCGGCGATAAAAAGGAAATTTCGGGCGAATTCGCCTTCCGTCTGTACGACACCTACGGGTTTCCACTTGATCTCACGCAGCTCATGGCTCGTGAAAGAAGCCTCTCGGTGGATGAAGAGGGATTCAACCTAGAGATGGAAAAACAACGCACACGCGCTCGCGAGGCCCACAAGACTGTCGAGATCAAGGTAAAGGCAGACGGCGACGATGCCCAATCCACCAAGTTCCTAGGCTACGAACCGGAAAACCTCACGGAATTTTCCGCAAACTGCCAAGGCTTGGTTCGGAACGGCGACAACGCGTACTTAATCTTCGACCAAACCCCTTTTTATGCAGAAATGGGGGGACAAGTAGGAGATTCCGGAACCGTCGAAATCGGTGGCGAAACCTTGCCCGTAGGCAAAGTAAGCAAGGATGCCGCGGGGAGATTCCTGCATCCCGTGAAGGGTGACTTTCCCGCAGACCCTAGCGGCCATCCTGCAGTCCTCAACGTCGACCTAAATAGGCGTCTCGCCATCCAGCGACACCACACCGCCACCCATGTTTTGCACTGGGCTCTACGCAAGGTCCTTGGTGATCATGTTCGTCAGGCGGGATCTCTCGTAGAGCCCAATCGCCTGCGTTTCGACTTTTCCCACTTCGAGGGAGTCACCTCGGCACAAGTCGAGGAAATCGAAGGACTCGCCAACGAACACCTCCTTGCCAACGACCCCGTCGAAGCCGTTGAAATTCCCTACGCGGAAAAGCCCGACGACGTCGTGGCCTTCTTTGGCGACAAGTACGGGGACGTCGTTCGAGTGGTGGACCTTGGGGGATGGAGCAAGGAATTGTGCGGCGGCACGCACGTTCAGTCCGCAGGAGAAATCGGGTTCATCAAGATCACCAGTGAATCGGCGATCGCAGCGGGCACTCGTCGAATCGAAGCCGTTGCCGGTTCGGATGCGTACGCCCTCGCCAACGAACGCTTTCGCCAACTCGCCTCCATCACCCAAAACCTCGCCTGCAAACCGGATGAGGTTTCCGAACGCATCGTGGCCCTTCAAGCAAAGAACAAGGACCTTGAAAAAAAGTTACGCGCACATGAGCAGAAGGGACAAGCCAACCTTGCCGACGAGCTGATCGCCCAAGCCGTCGAAAGCGATGGCATTCGCTTCGTCAAGGGCATCGTTCGCGACGTCTCGGCCAACGATCTCCGGGGCCTTGCCGTCCAGGTGAACAAGGGTACCGCTCCCTCCGTCACGCTCCTCGTATCCATTGCGGGCGACAAGGCCACAATGATCTGCATCTCATCCGATGAAGCCGTCGCCGAGGGGCACAAGGCAGGTGACTTCCTTCGCGAGCTTGCCACCCTTTTCGGAGGGAAGGGCGGAGGCAAGCCCGACTTCGCCATGGGCGGAGCTCCGACCGGAGACGACCCTGAAAAAAACCTCGCCGACTTCGCTTTCCCGTCTCTAGGTTCGTGAACCTCAGGCTAGTCCTGCCCCCCACCCTCGCAGCTTGCGCGGAACGGGACGCCATCCCCTCCAAGCTCGAGCTCGACCCCGGAACGGGCAAACCCGTCACTCCCGAAAAAGCCGGACCTGCCGGGCTTGCGGGACTACCCGATGCCGAACGAGCCGCCGCCTTTGTCATGGCCCAATGGTGCGGCGGGGAATTGTCCTCTCTTCTCCACTTGAGCAAAAAGCATCTGGCCGAGCTTCTCAAAATGCTTCGCGGCATTCCCTGCTTCTACTTCGCCCACAAACCGCATGAGGCAATCCCTTGGGACGATGGCGACCTGCTCGGCGTATCCCAACACCTGCCCAAGGAAAAAACAGCCACCGGCGAGAACGAGGGGGTTCCTGATTCCCCTTCCGAAACTTCGGAAGAACGTGAAGAAGCCGCCCCCATTCGCGAAGAAGCATGGACGAGGTACGAGGGTCGCCCGATCGAGGTGGAGGGATCGACCGAGTACCTCATGATCACCTTGCCGTCCGACGAGCACCCAGCCTACAAATCCACCCTCCGCCTCTTGCGAGAGGAGAACTTCCTACGCGATCGACAAAACCGTCGATGGTGGTGGCTTCGCGGACGTGAAAAAACTCTCGATTTCCTCGCCGAGCACAAGGAAACCCTCGAACTCGACTTCGACGCCACCTTCACGGACAACTTCCACCAGCACACCAAAAGCATTCGCGAGGCCACCGTTCAGACAGAGGCCAAGGAGAAGGAAGGCATGGCCGAGGTACAAGTCACCATTCGCGCGGGCGACGCTCCCGAAAACCTGATCGAGCAAGCCTTGGCGATGGGCAGCAACCACGTCGAGTCCGACGGCAAGGTTTATTTGCTGGGTAGAAAAATGCTCCAAAAAGCCCATGCCCTCCAGCGCAGCTTGGCGGGAACGCCCGAGGCTCCGCTCCTCCGCAAGGGTACTTATCACCTACCCACCGAGCAAACCGCCGAAAGCGAAGAAATGCTGGTGGAATTAGACCCCAAGTTCAAACCGCCCGAGGCATGGAAAATCCGGGCAACGGCTCTCCGCGACCTCGACAAGCTGGAACCACCTCCCCTTTCGAAGGAACTGGAAGACATCCTGCGACCCTATCAAAAAATTGGCGTCGGCTGGATGCTACATCTCTTTCGCCATAAACTAGGGGGTATCCTCGCCGATGAAATGGGCCTTGGGAAAACCCTCCAGACCCTAGCCGTCCTATCCTGCCTCAAGAAAAGAAAAGTCACCTTCGACGATTCCGTGTCTACCTCGCTCGTGGTTTGCCCAGCATCGCTCGTCGAGAACTGGCGACGAGAAGCCGAACGCTTTTGCCCCGAACTTTCGGTCTTCGTTCACCATGGTTCCAAAAGGATGAAGGCGGTCGAGGAATTCGCGAAATGGGATCTCGTCATCACCTCCTACGGAACCCTCGTCCGGGACGAAAACCTCTTCGCCTCGGCTTCGCTTCTTTGCGTGATCGGCGACGAGGCCCAAAACCTCAAGAACCGCCGTACTCGCAACGCCAAGTCACTCGCCTCCCTTTCCTCTCGCGGTCGCTTCCTTCTCACCGGCACTCCCGTCGAAAACAGCCTGTACGACCTCCTGTCCCTCACCGCCTTCCTCATGCCGGGCGCCCTCCATCCGATTCCCTCTTCTTCACGAGGCGACGAACGCACCTGGCACGAAAAACGGTTTCTCGCCCAAGCGGCGCCCTACATACTGCGGCGAAGCAAAAAAATCGTTGCACCCGAACTCCCCGACAAAATCGAGCAAGTGGTATACGTCGACATGACGCCCGAACAGGCCAAGACCTATGCCTCCGCAAAGGCGGGCGCCGAAAAGGAAATCGTAGCCATGGAAGAAGCGGGCGTCCCCGAAGGCCAGCTTCGCATGAAGACCCTCACACAGCTCCTTCGTCTTCGCCAAACCTGTTGCGACCCCCGTTTGCTCGACGACAAACTGGAACCCGGCGCCTCCGCAAAACTCGCGGCTTTTCGGGAAATCCTCTACGGGGCCATAGACGCAGGAAACCGTATCCTGCTCTTTTCGCAGTTTACCTCCTTGTTGGCCTTGATCCGAGCGGAATTGGAAGCGGAATCCATTCAACATTGCTACCTCGATGGTTCGTCCAGAGATCGTATGGCCCAGGTCGACCGCTTCCAAGACGACGAATCCGTACCCATTTTCCTAATATCCCTGAAGGCGGGTGGCACGGGACTGAACCTGACGGGTGCCGACCTGGTAATCCACTTCGACCCATGGTGGAACCCCGCCGCCGAGGCTCAGGCGACCGACCGCGCTCACCGCATAGGCCAAACCAAGACCGTACAAGTCTACAAGCTGATCGTCGCCGATTCGGTGGAAGAAAACGTTCTCCGCCTACAGTCGAGTAAAAGAAAGCTTCTGAGCGAAGTTTTCGAAGCGGGAGAAGCGGCCAACGCATCCATATCCATG
>CAWVZQ010000121.1:0-7707 GCA_963934405.1 uncultured Opitutales bacterium
GGGAGACTTTCGCCCGACAGTCGTCAAGTTTCCCTTGAAGAGCTTTAAGCGTATGGTGCCTGAAACTGTTTCTTGGCTTTTGTCCACGAGAGCTTGCAAGGCTTCGCGTTCGGGGGCGTACCAGAAGCCATTGTATACCATTTGTCCATACCGTGGAACTAGGGAGTCGCGCAGGTTCATGAGTTCCCTATCCATGGTGAGGGTTTCTAGTTGCCGATGGGCATGAAGCAGGATGGAACCACCCGGAGTTTCATAGATACCACGGCTTTTCATTCCCACGAAACGGTTTTCGACAAGGTCTATCCTCCCAATGCCATGCTTTCCTCCAAGAGAGTTAAGTTTGCGAACGAGATCTGCAGGTTTGAGTGGTTCGCCGTTGACGGCTACGCAGTCACCTTTTTCGAATTCGAGCTCTAGGTATTCGGGGTCGTCCGGGGCATCCGCAGGGTCTACGCTAAGCTTGAACATGCCTTTGTTGTCTGGCGTGGTTGGGTCGAACCAAGGGTCTTCGAGTATGCCGGCTTCGTATGAAATGTGCCACAGGTTGCGGTCCATTGAATATGGCTTGGATGCGCTGGCTTCTACATCGATACCGTTCTTGGAGCAGTACTCGATCATTTCAGTGCGACCGGGAAATTGTTCTCGGAACTCGGCTTCACGCCAAGGAGCGATGATCTTGATCTCCGGCGCGAGAGCAGCGAAGGCAAGTTCGAAGCGACACTGATCGTTCCCCTTGCCCGTAGCTCCGTGGGCCACGGTGTCTGCTCCAAATTCTCGAGCGATATCGATTTGGGCCTTGGCGATGAGCGGGCGAGCGATTGATGTGCCAAGCAAATACTGACTTTCATATACGGCTTCTGCACGGACCATGGGAAAGATGAAGTCGGAAGCGAACTCGTCGACCAAGTCGACCGTTCGGTGTGCGGAGGCACCCGTAGCCAAAGCTTTCTCCTCTAGGCCATCGAGTTCCTCTTCCTGTCCCACGTCGGCGCAATAAGTGATGACCTCGGCATTCCGTTCCTTTGCGAACCAGTGGACGAGAACGGAGGTGTCTAGACCTCCTGAGTAGGCGAGCACTATTTTCATGGTTGTCGGGAGTTCGGTGGATTTTTGGTGTACTGGTTTAGGTGGCGGGGTCGCTTGCCAGTTTGGCGAGAATAGCTTTCTGGACATGTAGGCGATTCTCGGCTTGGTCGAAGATAATTGTCTGTGAAGAGTCGAGAACTTCTTGGCTCACTTCCAGTCCGGGGTGAGTCGGCATGCAATGCATGAACAGTGCTTCTGGTTTTGCCTGAGAGAGAAGTTCGGACGTCACGGCGAAAGGTTTCATGCTTTCAATGCGAGATTCTTCCTCTTCTTCGGATCCCATGCTGACCCAGACGTCAGTGTAGACAATATCCGCATCCGTCACTGCTTCGTTGGGGTCGGAAGTGAATTGGAAATCGCAGTCCATTCCTTCGTTGTTTAGGAGGTCGTGAAAATCTGGTTTCGGAGCGAAATCCTGGGGGCCGGCAAGAGAAACTTTCATGTCGAATAGTTTGCCCGCCATAATCCAAGAATTGGCCATGTTGCAGGAGGTGTCTCCTAAAAAGGTCAGTTTCTTTCCTGCAAGGGATGCAAACGGGTCTCGGCTATCACCCAACTTTTCTGCAATGGAAAAACAGTCGGCGTAGATCTGGCAAGGATGCAGAAGGTCCGTCAGTGCATTAACCACGGGTATATTGGCGTGGGCGGCGAATTCCTCGATGATTTCGTGTCCAAACGTGCGAATAACTAAACCATGCAGGTATCGGGAAAGTACTTGGGCTGTGTCGTGAATGCTTTCACCGCGCCCGATCTGGGTGGTTTTTTGGTCGAGGACAAGTGATTTACCGCCAAGCTCATTTATTCCCACCTCGAACGACACTCGAGTGCGGGTGCTGTTCTTATAGAAAAGTAGACCCCACGTTTGGCCAACCAGGTCGTTTGCCAATCCCTGCTTGCGATTCTGTTTTAGATGAGCCGCTCGGTCAAAAATTTCTAGGATTTCATCATTGGAGAAATCATTTTCCTTGAGGAAATGTTTCATGGTTTCGGGACAGTTGGAAATGTGGATAGGGTGTTGTCAATAATTTCGAGGGCCTCGGTGATTTCTCCTTCAGTCGCGTTGAGGGGGGGCAGCATTCGTACGGAATCGCCACCTGCCGGGACTGCTATGAGTCCTCCCTTGCGTAGAGCAGATACGATTTCTCCGCAAGGCACTTTCATGGACATGGCCAGAAGGTAGCCGCGACCGCGGACTTCTTTCACCAGATCCGGATGCCTGGCGGCAAGGGCTTCCAACTCGGCCTTGAACGACGCGCCTCGCAAGGCTACTTTTTCAATCAGTTTTTCTTCCTCGATTACGTCAATGACCGCATGCGCGGCTGCGCAGGCTAGGGGAGAGCCTCCGAAAGTCGTGCCGTGAGAGCCCGGTTTGAATAGGTCGGCGTAAGACTCATTCACCCATATTGCCCCGATGGGAAACCCACCGCCTAGCCCTTTGGCTAAGGCGATTGCATCAGGCTTTATGCCGGCACTTTCGTAGGAAAAGAAACGCCCGGTTCGACCCATGCCGGACTGTACCTCGTCAAGCATGAGCAAAATCCCGCGCTCATCGCAGAGTTGGCGAATTCCGCGAAGGACATCGTCGCTCGTTTCGCGAATCCCTCCCTCCCCTTGGATCGGTTCGATAAGCACGGCGGCGGTATCTTCGTCCAGTAATGCCTCGAAACTTGCGAGTTCGTTGAATTTCGCAAAAACGAAACCTGGAGCGAGCGGAGCAAATCCACTACGAATCTTTGAGCCTGAAGTGGCTGACATTGCTCCGTATGTTCTTCCGTGAAAATCCCCTTCAGCCGTTACGATTTTGACGATTTTTCCTTCTTCTCCCCCTGCTTTGCTACACCCGTATAGGCGAGCCAACTTTATGAGAGCTTCGTTTGCTTCTGCTCCGCTATTGCAAAACAGCATCCTTCCGGTGCCGGCTTTGGCCGTTAACCTTTCCGCGAGACGAGCTTGTTCTGGAATCGCGAAAAGATTAGTACAATGGACGAGCTTTGCCGCTTGTTTCTGCACGGCGCTTACCCACTTAGGATGCGAATGACCTAAGCAAGTTACCGCGATTCCCGAAGAGAAATCGAGATACTCATTGCCTCCAACGTCCCAAATGCGTGCACCTTCTCCACGATCGAATGCTACGGGAGGAACTGCATAATTGCTTATGAGACAGTGGCCGTATTCAGTAAGATCCATATGGTTCCCTGAGTGTTTCCTTAGTGCACGATTTCAGTGCCGATGCCCGTGTCGGTAAAGATTTCAAGAAGTAGGCTGTGTGGATAACGACCATCGACCAAGTGAACTCGACTCACTCCTGCTTGCAGGGCTTCCACCGCGCTGTTCACTTTCGGCAGCATGCCTTTTGCTATGATTCCGGCTCTTCTCAGTGGTTCCACATCGCCTACGGGCAAGCTCGATATTAGGGTGTCGGGGTCCTCCGGGTCGCGGAGCAAGCCCGGTACGTCGGAAAGGTAAACCAGTCGCCGAGCTTGCAGACCAATCGCGATTTTCGCAGCGGCGATATCTGCATTCACATTGTGGCAGACACCCGAAGAGTCTGCTGCTGTGGAAGAGATTATCGGTACCTTCCCGTTGTCGAGAGATTCGTCTATCGAGTCTACGAGTACTCTGGTGATTTCACCGACAAAGCCAAGGTCGGGATCGGAATCAAGTTTTACGCATTGCAGGACTTCCTTGCCCGGGAGTCGTTCCGCTTCGCAATCGTTCTCCTCGACAAAGGCAGCAACTTCTCCGTTTACATTGACGTTTAGTACCTCGTCGACAATTTCGATTGCTCGAGAGTCCGTAACTCGGAGTCCGTCAATGAAGGCCGACTCGATTCCGCGCTCCTTCATCGTTCGCGTTATTGCCTTGCCGCCACCGTGTACAACGACCACGCGGATGCCGACTGAATTCAAGAAAACTATGTCTCTGGCTACACGCGAGCGGGTTTCAGCATCAGGTGCGTCCATAAAGCTACCGCCGTACTTGACGACGAAGGTGGAACCTCTAAAACGGCGCACATACGGGAGGGCTTCCACCAATACGGCGGCCTTGGCCTGAATGGCCTCAATGTCTGCGTTATCGCTCATTCGCTCTTATTGAAGTCGACGTAAGCTTCGCTTAGATCGGTAGTCAGCAAGTTGCACGCTCCTTGCCCCAGATTGAGGTCGAGATGAATCGAAAACTGTTTTTCGGCGACTACTTCTTTCCACTTATCCTTGTTCCGAGTGAGGGCCTTGCCTTTGGCGAGAACTGGAACTTCATTATAGAAAAGCTCCATTTTGGAGAAATCGACTCCGACCTTCGCATATCCAGCTGCATCCACTATCCGTCCCCAGTTAGGGTCGGAACCGTACCATGATGTCTTGACAAGGAGGGAGTTGGCAATGTTTCTGGCAACTTTTTCTGCCGCGGCGTCATTAGGTGCCCCATTGACGACGAGCTCAATGAGCTTAGTGACTTTTTCACCGTCTCCAATCATTTTGCGAGCGAGACAGGCACAGACTTTTTCAACCGCGGTCTGGAAATCTGCCAAAATGTCCGGAGTTTTTTCCGAAACGTCTACGTTGGAAAAACCGTTGGCGAGAGCGAGGACGGTGTCGTTGGTACTCATGTCGCCATCGATTGTGATGCGGTTGAATGTTTTATCGGTGGCTGTTTTAAGAGTGTCCTGGAGGAGTTGAGAAGGCAGGCAGGCATCAGTGACTATGAAGGCGAGCATGGTCGCCATGTTCGGCTCGATCATGCCACTTCCTTTTGCCACTCCTGCCACTCGGACTGTCCCATCGGTCGTCTCGAACTCTGCTAGGCAAGACTTCGTGGTGGTGTCGGAAGTAAGAATGGCCTGCTGGAAGCCCATTCCGCCGTCGACTCCGTCTTCGATGTCTTGGACGGCATCGCGAATGCCGGCTGTGATGCGACTCATCGGCAAGGGTTCACCTATTCGACCGGTGGAGCAGACGAAAACTTGTTCGGCTTTCAATCTCAGCTGTCGCGCGACTTCCGAGGCCATGGTTCTAGTATCCACTTCACCTTGTGGGCCTGAGCAAGCGTTGGCGTTGCCGCTATTCACTACGATGGCATGAAATTCACTTCCTTCAGCGAGTATGGCCTGTCCATGAAGGACCGGAGCGGCTTTTACGTCGTTTGTGGTGAATACGCCGGCTCCCGAGCAGGGCCTTTTCGAGTAAACGATGCCGAGGTCGATGCGGCCATCTCGTTTCCCTCGCACATCGCAATGTATGCCGGCGCAGAAAAATCCAGAGGCTTCGGTCAGCCCATCGACATTCTCGTAGAATTTCATGGTAGCCCAGCAGTTTCGTCGAAGCCCGAGCAAACGTTCATTGCTTGTACGGCTTGTCCGCCGGCACCCTTCAGCAGGTTGTCTTCGGCGGAAGTAAGAATATAGCGTCCCGTCCGTCCGTCTGCCACGACGGAGAAATCGATTCGGTTTGTGCCGGTGACGTGAGCAACGTCGGGGAACTCGCCACTAGGCAGGACTTGGGTGAAAGGCCTGCCGGCATACTTTTGTTGCCAGCAATCCTCGATTAATTGGGTGTCTAGTTTACCCTTTGCAGGCACTGAGATGGTGGTGGCTATTCCCCGATTCATGGGTGCGAGATGTGGATGGAAGGATACTAGGACTTTCTCGCCTCCGGCTATACCTAGCTGCTCCTCGATTTCAGAAAGGTGACGATGTTTTGGCAGACCGTAAGCTGCTGCACTTTCGTTTCTTTCGCAGTACAAGAGCTTTTCCGATGCTTGTCGACCTGCTCCGCTAACTCCGCTAAAGCTGTTGATGACAATCCCTTTGCTTTCCACTAATCCTGCTTCGAGCAAGGGGGCTAATGGGACCAGAATGCTGGTGGGGTAGCAACCTGGTGAAGCTATGAGCTTACTCTTTTCCCAAGAAAGTTCGTGGAGTTCGGGAAGTCCGTACATGGCCTTCTCCAAAAGTTCCGGGGCAGGGTGGGGGGCACCGTAGAATTCCTCGTAAAGTTTCGGACAAGAAAGTCGAAAGTCTGCGCTCAAGTCGATTACGCGTTTGCCTGCCTCCACCAATGGGCTGGCGTACTCGGTGGCCGTGCCGTGGGGAAGTGCCAAAAAGAAAATGTCCAGATCATTGCTCTGGGCAAGTTCGTTGGGGGTGGGCGAGGAAAAAGACAGGCTTTGAGCCTTCCCTCGCATCCTAGGCAGAGCAACCCCTACCGGAACTCCCGTCAAGCTTCTGGAGGTGACAGCCGAAAGACATATGTCCGGATGTACAGCCAGAAGGCTTACCAGTTCTCTACCGGAATAGCCGGATGCTCCTATAATACAGGCGTTCATTGGAAAAAGGAAAAGTTTATGACTTGTTAGTCAAAGGTGGCAAAATCAAAAAAACAAAAACCCTCCGGACGGAAAATCCGGAGGGTTGAAATTTGTTTCTATAAAAGCGTTTAACGCTTGGAGAATTGGAAACGTTTTCGTGCCCCGGGTTGTCCCGGTTTCTTTCGCTCTTTTTTGCGAGGGTCTCGTCGAAGGTGACCAGCTTTCTTGAGGGTCTTCCTTAACTCAGAATCCATTTTCTCAAGAGCTCTTGCTATGCCATGTCGAACTGCCCCGGCTTGTCCGGAGCAACCGCCTCCGCAAACATTTACGATTATGTCTATGCTATCCGCCATTTCAACCTCTGCTAGAGGTCCGGCGACGGTCTTGCGTAATTGGGATGTGGGAAAGTAATCGTTCACTTCTCGTCCGTTTACGGTGAAGTTTCCTGCTCCCGCAACAAGGCGGACTCGAGCCGTGCTAGTCTTACGGCGACCTGTGGCAATGTGTGTGTCTTCTTTTTTCTTTGCGCTCATTTAATCAATCGAGTTGGCCTTTACGAAATTTTCAGGGGTTGTGGAGACTGAGCTTCGTGAGGATGCTCAGGGCCAACATAAATTCGAAGTTTTTTCAAAAATTGGCTTGAAAGTTTGTTTTTGGGCAACATCCCCTTGACCGCATTCATGATGAGGAATTCGGGTCGTTTTGCCCTGAAGTCAGCAACGTTACGGTATTTCTCTCCACCCATATAACCGCTGTAGAACATATATTGCTTCTGCTCTTCCTTCTTTCCCGAAAGCTTTACTTTTTCAGCGTTTATAACGATGACGTAGTCTCCTGCATCGATGTGTGGTGTGAAGATCGGTTTGTCGCGACCTCGCAATGCATTTGCCACCTTTACGGCAAGCCGTCCAAGTATTTTGTCGGAAGCATCTACGATTCGCCAGTTGCGGTCAGTTTCTACACCGACCTTAGCCAAGGTTGTTTTCATGGAGAAAGAATAGTGAAAAACGATATATACTATGTTCTCTTCTCGTCTCGTCAATTCCGTTTTACCTAATACTTCGATCTCAACTTCTGTGATCAATATGGTCCTGAACCAAGTTGCTCCATGGTATTCTTGTAGAATTCATACCCATATCCAATCAAGCGATCACTGGAGTCAAAAACAACCGGCATGTAGTTTTTTTCTACGTTACTATCGGCAAGGGTTCCTTCGTCTCCGCCAGGGCGGTACTTGTAAAACCAAACACTCCCCCAGCTCTCGCCTTCTATGTAATTGGCTACACCTGCTAGCTTAAAAACTTGTCCTTTGGTCAT